>CAZOYZ010000453.1:0-1090 GCA_964584045.1 uncultured Prolixibacteraceae bacterium
AACGATGACGATGCCAGGGACCTTACGCAAGATGTTTTCGTGAAAATATACGAATCACTTCATCAATACAATTCCGGTTATAAATTCTTTAGCTGGGTTTACCGGACAGCAATCAACAAAGCCTTGTTATTTGAAAGGCGCGAAAAAAAATTTTTGTCAATTGACGGTAACACAGATCAATTTATGCAGATTCCGGAGCAAAGGATGGACTACGAAAGCCGCGATGAATTACTGAACCGGGCAATAAACGGACTAACCGTACATTACCGGACGGTCGTCCTGCTGAAATATTACGCCGGCTTATCCTATACTGACATTTCGGGAATATTGGGCATTCCCGAAAAGACAGTGAAATCAAGATTATTCGACGCCCGAAAAATGCTTAAAGACAGACTCACAAAATCTGACCTTTTCTCTTTTATTCAATATAATTAGAAACACATGGTATAATCATGAAAAAACTCGATAAAAAGGATGAAATAATCATCCAAAATAAAATAGACGGCACCCTTTCGGCTCAGGAAGAAGAGCGTTTTAACGAGCTGATCAGTACCTCGTCCGGAGCCCGGGCCTTGTATCAAAGCCTCCTGAATCTGCATTTCTCTCTAAAACATGATGCAAAGGAAATCCCGCCGGTCGACATTTCTCCCGAAGTGGTGCGAACCGTCGAAACGAAACGGATACCAGCAGGCCGGGGAAGGACAGCCCTGTCTGTGGTCAGCTCAAAAGACAGGTTTCTCGCCTATGCAGCCATCCTTTTAACCGGTCTGTTTATCGGGAGTATCCTGACATACCTGGCCAGTTCGCCGAAGAAAACCGTGGATGAAACGGCTATATCCGGAACAATGGCTGACGTTTCCGGGAACAAGGGCTATTTTCATGATGAGGACACCGAGATAAAAATTCAGGAATTTGAAAGCGGAGAATTCAATCTCCTGCTCATCGGCGTGAATACCCGCGACACCATCTCATGTACCATCCCGTTTGCAGGCGAAAAACCGGCTGACCGGCATGTAATCCAGGTATTCTCGTCGGACAAATCCCTGCTGGAAAAAGTGAATGACGGGAAACCGGCTTATTTATTCAGCGG
>CAZOYZ010000453.1:1190-2787 GCA_964584045.1 uncultured Prolixibacteraceae bacterium
ATAGGATTTGCGGCAGGAATCGCCTTAGACTATACACCTGTTGAAAACGCTAAAATCTCCGGGACCATCGCCGCAGTGAACAATCACGGAAATTCCCGATCTGCTGATTCGGAAATTCAGCTAAAAACCAGACTTTTGTCTGATTCGGCCTTGCAGGAATCCGTAAAAGCCTACATGGATTTCTTTTACGTCAGGATAGCCAACCTGGAGAATAACATTAATTTCGCCGTAAAAGAAGCCCGGTCAGTGGCAGCATTCAGAATAAACAATGCGAATCAGATCACAGCGCTCGAAAGTTACGGAAAGTTTCTCGCTACGGTACGGAAGGATCTTTTATTTGCTGTTGTAGCCTGCGAATCGCCACAGGAAACCGAACCCTCGTTACTTACTCATTCAATTGTGCAGGCAAATAATATCATCGCTCAAATGAACTACCGCAGCAGAGCCGTCCTCAATTTTATTATTGAGCTGGATGTTTTTATTCAGGAATCCAGAACAAATTGTCCTCCAGGCTTAAAAAAAGCGCACGATCTTTTGGCTTATCATGAAATGGTATCGTCAGTCATCTTAAAAGATCAGGTTTTGCAAAAATTTTTCGAGAAAAAGGAAATCTATGCGAAAGATCTGAAACTGGCCGAACCAACCGACCTAATGGGTATAATCAAAAAGGACATCGAATCATTAAAACTGAAAGATCACTTTGGTGCGAAAAATTTAGAGTCTATCACCGCTGAAACGTTGAAAAGCCCCAATCGTGCAGAAACGGAGGCGACGGCATGGGATGTCACGAAACTGCAGGACTTTCTGGAATCGGAAGCATTAAAGGTTTATTAGTGATCGTATGGAACAAAGGTGGCTGATCGTCGCGCTCTTCAGCACGCATTTGATGACCAACTTCGACCGCAGGACTGATGTGGCACATCTGTTCAATTTCGGAAGACAGGTGGATGTGCAACTGGTTTTGGTTTCCTGTCTGACAACGACATGGTCGTTCGGGTATGCAAAGAAAGGAGATTAGTGTCTATGAAAAACAGATCAGCAACCGTATTTGTAATTGTGTCAGCATTTGTGACCGGCTTAATTCTTGGTATGGCTGTTCGTCATCCTCTTCTCGATGACCAGTCCGTTTCCGGCACGATCGGGATAATGAAAAACTACCGGAACACCAAGCCTTGCGAAGCCGACATCCAGCTAAAAAACGACCTGATTGCCGATCCGGCCCTCTTGAAATCTGTAAAGAATTACATGAACTTCTTTTACCTGCGGGCAATCGAGCTTGGTAAGAATATCGACTTCGCTGTTAAGGAAGCCAATGCCATTGATGCATTTAAAACAAAAAACGCACAGAGGATTACCGCGTTGGAAAACCACGGAAAATTCCTTGGTGCTGCCCGTAAAGATCTCCTGCTTGCCGTCGCAGCATGCCGGTCAATAAAAGAAACCCACCCGGTTTTCCTCCGTAATTCAATCGTCAGGGCAAACAAGGTGATCGCCCGGATGATGTACGGCAACAGCCAGATCGTCAACTTTATTGTTGCACTCGGAGATTTTTCCAGGGAAACAGGGGCAGATCATTTCCCTGGCTTAAAAAAAGCGC
>CAZOYZ010000453.1:2887-4529 GCA_964584045.1 uncultured Prolixibacteraceae bacterium
ACAAGAAAAAAATTGAAGAAGGCAGAACAAAGAACTGATCAATTTATGCTATCTTTAGGGCTTCTTGACGACGGATGAAAATTTAAAATTTTTTAATCTAAAAATACCTCTTATGAAGTTGAATTTTCAAAAGAACGCATTCATATTCAGCGTTTCGGTTTTGCTTTTTTCGGGCTGTGGCCAATCGTCGAAGGTCCAGGACAAAAAGGGAACTACTTCTGATGGCAAGGAAGCAATTGTTGAAGTTGAAGTTTTCGATGCAATGAAGATCAAAGATCAGATTGTTGAAGTGATCAATACTTCTCCGAAAGCAACAGAAATTGCAGATTTTATTAATCAGGTGGGCGCTTCATACATCCTCGACCTGACCGTTCCCATCGACGATATTGAAAAATTCATGACCCAAACTCAGATGGGGCTTGGACTGGGAATGTACAGTTTTGATTTGATTTACGCCAAGGCTTTCAACAGAAGCGACATGGTACTGAAGACCAGCGAGCTTGAAGAGCAGCTTTTGGAAAGACTGGGGCTGGAAAACGAATTTGCTTCACTCATCAATTACAGAAAGCGTTTGCAAAATAATACAGAAAATCAGGATTCGGTGGATGTGCTGGTTAACGAGATGATGAACTATGCTCACCAAAGATTCAGTACAAGTGACCAGCCGGACACTTATGCGCTCTATTTCATCGGCGCAAACGTGGAAGCTCTTTATATCTTAACTCAACTCACCATGTTCGCGCAGGACAATAAGCCGATGATCGAATTTATCGGCCGCCAGGACGAACGTGCAAAAAGTATATTCTCATTGCTCGAAATGATGTCGGGTGATGAAAATGTGAAGCCGTATTATGAAAAAATGAAGGTGATCGCAGCCTATTTCGAGGAACACCCCGAATTTACCGAAAAGGAACTGAATGAGATCAGCCCGATGATCGAATCGTTCCGGAACGAAATCTTCAAATAACGGCAGGTCATTTGCAGGGGCGCGACAAAGCAATCTGTACCACCATCGGGCAAGCAGATTGCTTTGTTCGTCATGACATCGCAGAGAGGGTTGGGAGTTGTATCCGCTTTCTAAAGCCTTTAAACTAAACCATGAACGAAATTACCTTAAATGCCCTCATTAACCTTTTCGCCATTTTTTCGGTCAAAAGCAAATCGTGCAGGACAGATGCTCAAACCATATTTTCTTCTTACCTGAAGCTGCATCTGGGCATCTCTTCAACCGAAGAGTATTTACGCCTCTTTGATGAACTGCTCGACTTATACGGCATCGATGGTGAGCCGGTCCTCCCGGTCGACATGAACCAGCAGGCGGAGAAAATTGCCAATCATATCAAGAGCAGGTTACAAAGGCAGGAGCAGATTATGGTTTTCCTGCGTTTCATGGAACTTTCAAGAACCGGTGAAACTGAAAGTGCAGCGGACTTGTTCCGCATTCTGGCTTCTGCGTTTTCAATTTCCCGTACCGATCAGAAAAAATATGCGGATTTTATCTTTTCCTCTTCTTCCGAAACTTTAGCCTCTCCCGACTTTCTCCTGATCAATGCTGAAGAAAAGCCCGAAAACCCCGAACTGAAACATATCCAGCTAAAAAACCTGGATGGGGAATTGCTGTTTTTATACCTTCAGCAAACCG
>CAZOYZ010000454.1:0-1472 GCA_964584045.1 uncultured Prolixibacteraceae bacterium
TGGCTTCATGCAGTACGCCAACGACGTCCGATTTAGGACTTGCCATGATCAAAGACGGCCGTTCTAGGGGCGTGAGTTCACATGCTCCCGGCGGCAGCAATGCCGACAGGCTTCAGTATATCCGGCCCGGCGATACGGTAGTGATTTTTGATGTCAGCGGACCGGGGGTGATCAACCACATCTGGCTGACCTTTAATGAAGCCCGCCCGAACTGGCTGGAAAAGGAAGGTTCTGCAACTCCTGCCGAACTTGTGATCCGCATGTACTGGGACAATGCCACGGAACCGGCTGTGGAAGCTCCTGTCGGCGACTTTTTCGCATCGGGATTTGGTCTCCGCAAAGAAGTGAAGTCCGCGCCTGTACTGGTGGAAGGAGGAGACGGATATAACTGTTACTGGCAGATGCCTTTCCGAAGAGCGGCAAAGATCACGGTGACGAACGACGGCAAAAAGGCCTCCCGCAGTTTCTATTACCAGGTAGACTATACCGAATATAAAAAACTTCCGAAGAACACCGCCTACTTTTGTGCTCAATACCGGCAAGAGTTCCCTGAAGTCACAGGAAGAGATTACCTGGTCGCTGATATCAAAGGACGGGGACATTATGTCGGAACCGTCATGTCGGTCCGCTCGCGAAGCCCTTACTGGTTTGGCGAGGGCGATGCCAAATATTATATCGACGGCGAACAGGAGCCTTCCACATGGGGAACCGGCACGGAAGACTACTTCCTGAGCGCATGGGGGTTTACCGAGAATCTGAACCTGTATTCAGGATGTTCCTACATGAGCAAAGGGGAAGAGGATCTGGGGGCCAAATACACCCTTTACCGGTGGCATATCCTGGATCCGATACGGTTTACCGGTTCTTTCAGGTTTGAGATCGAGCATACCGGATGGATGTCAGCCGACGAAACGGCCACAGGCAAGGTCGACGGACATGTGGAAAGGGAAGACGATATGGCCTCGGTGGCTTTCTGGTACCAGCAGGGGCAGCCTAAACGTTTTGCCCCCCTTCCTCCGTTTGAAGAGCGCGTGCTGCCTGATCTCGAAGTGGTGATCGAAGGAAAGGACATGATCGGTTCGGTCAGACATTCTCCGGGAAAGACCGGGCTGCAAAGTGGTTATGACTGGACCGGCGACGGACAGATCCTGTTCACCCCTTCAACCGGCAATGCCTGGCTGGAAGCCGATTTCAATATTGAAGTGGAAGAGTACAGCGGATTGATCCTGAAAATGACCCATGCCGATGATTATGGCAGATATCAGATCATGATCGACGGCAAACCGATTTCGAGGGTGCCCATGACCATCGACTTTAATTTTAATGATCCCCGGGCAGAAGTGAAGGTACTGGATCTGTATGCCAAAAACCTGGAAGTACGCGATTATTACCTGGGCAGTGCCACGCTGAAGAAAGGGAAGCATACGATCCGCTTTGAACAGGTCGGAAAGGATGCCAATTCAAACGGGAAT
>CAZOYZ010000454.1:1572-4519 GCA_964584045.1 uncultured Prolixibacteraceae bacterium
CGGTCAATACCGGATAAGCCTATTGCTGATTCAACCCACCGGCTGACCGAGATTTCTTTTCTTGTGATGCGGTTGCAACTTGAAGATGGCATTTACGGCGAGTCTCATTTGTTAAGTTTTCAATACAGCCCGAACGCAATTACCGGGGCATTGAAAGATCACGGGAATATGCTGACAGGAGTGGAGGTTTCAGATATTGGCAGGGTACTGGAGCGTTTCAACCGGAGCAACGAATACTTCGGGAATGACGGGATCAATCGCTGGGCACAGGCCGCGGTGAATGTGGCGATGTGGGATGCCTGGTGTAAGATTTTGGAACAGCCTGTTTGGAAGGTTTTTGGTACCTGTTGTACCCGGGTTCCCGTCTACGGAAGCGGAGGCTGGTTGTCCTACACGCCTGAAGAACTGATCGACGAAGTGACCGGCTACAAAAAGCGGGGATTTCAGGCCGTGAAGATCAAAGTCGGCAGTACGGACTGGAAAACGGATCTGGAACGGTTAAAGATGGTCAGGTCGGCTGTTGGAAATGAGATTGGCATTATGATGGATGCCAACCAGGGAATGGATGTCAGTTCGGCGACACAATTGGCTCTCGCAGCCAGGGACCTGAATATCTATTGGTTCGAGGAACCTTTGGTGCACACCGATTTTGACGGTTATCAGATGCTCAAACAGCGGACTGGTATTTCCCTGGCCATGGGAGAAAGAGAATATAGTAGTTTGCCTCTGCGTGAACTGTTGCAACGAAAGGCGATCGATATCTGGCAGCCGGATATTATCCGGATCGGGGGCGTTGACGCATGGCGAAACAGCGCTGCCCTGGCAGGAAGTTTTCATATACCGGTATTGCCGCATTATTACAAGGAATACGACGTGCCTTTGCTGTGCACCATTCCCAACGGGAGAGGCGCCGAGTCGTTCGACTGGCTCGATCCGCTGATCGATTTCCCGTTAAAAATTGAGGAAGGAATGGCCTTCCCGCATGAGCGGCCGGGCTGGGGATTTGGCTTTAAAGACAACAATCTGACAGAAATCTGAGAAGTTTTAAAGGAGGCAGGATGTGAGCAGGTTAGAACACTTATTTTCGTTGGAGGGATTACGGATCATCGTAACCGGGGCATCAGGCGGATTGGGGTTGAATATGGCGGTGATGCTGGCCGAATGTGGCGCCCGGGTTTGGGGACTGAGCCGGTCGGGAAAAGTCAAAGAAAGCTGTCCTGACAAAATCCCCGACAAACTGACTTTTGTTAAACTGGATGTGACCCATGAAGAGGAGATCAGGGAAAAGTTCAATGAGATAGGTGCCGGCGGCGGGATTGACGTTTTGGTCAACAATGCCGGAGTTAACCTGAAAAAGAAAGCGGAAGAGATCACCGCAAACGACTGGTCGGATGTATTTGATGTCAATTTGAACGGATTATTTCACTGTTGCAAATATGCTTTTCCGTTTTTGAAACAATCAAAACACACCGGACGGATCATTAACATTACATCGATGGCCTCCCACCTGGGATTTTCGGAAATTTTACCTTACACGTCGAGTAAATCGGCTGTTTTGGGACTGACAAGAGGCCTGGCTGTGGAGTGGGCCAGGGAAAATGTATTGGTTAATTCCGTTTCACCGGGATGGTTCCCTTCCGGATTAAATAAAGAGGTGATCGATGCAGCGAGGCAGAAAAAAATATTAGCCCGAATGCCATTACACCGGGTGGGGAAACCGGAGGAGCTTTCGCCGGTAATCTGTTTTTTGGCGTCGCCGGCTGCTACCTATATTACCGGGCAGGATTTCAGTGTGGACGGGGGCGCACTGGCTTTCGGATATTGACGAAGAAAGATAGGATGTTAAGCCATTTGTGACGCGGATCGGTATGATTGGTTAGGATGAACGCGGAAGACAACCAGAAGACCGGGATCCGTACACCGGAGAGGATATTAATAGTCCGTTAAATCTGAAAAGAGTCATTGTTTGATATCTGTTTAATCATTAGTTTTCCGGTAATTTGGATTACTGATCTTAATCACTTTTTCTTATGAAGAAAATACTCATCGCGACACAGAAACCTTTTGCTCCGGTTGCCGCGGAAAAAATAAAGGAGTTAATGACTTCGGCCGGTTATCAGGTATCCTTGCTGGAAAATTACCGGGAAAGGTCAGAGCTGATCAATGCTGTTACGGATGCTGATGCTTTGATCGTCAGAAGTGATGTGGTCGATCGGGAGGTTCTGGAGGCTGCCGGCAAGCTGAAGATCGTGGTGAGGGCAGGAGCAGGCTTCGATAACGTAGATTGTGCAGAAGCTTCAAAAAGGAATATCGTGGTCATGAATACACCCGGTCAGAATTCGAATGCTGTGGCTGAGCTGGCAGTCGGATTGATGATCTACGGCGTCCGCGAATTTTTTTCCGGGAAGCAGGGCGGCGAATTGAGGGGCCGCAGTTTGGGACTTCATGGATTTGGCTATGTGGCCAGGAATGTGTTTCGTATTGCCCAGTCGTTCGATATGCGGGTGAGTGTCTTTACCAAGCACAGTAAAGGTGATGCCGCTTCTGTCGGGTTAAAGGTGACGGAATCCCTGGAAGAGCTTTACCGTACCTCGGACGTTGTATCGATCCATGTTCCGGCGCGCGGGGAACATCTCCGCTCGGTCAATTACGACATCCTGAAACACCTCAAGCCCGGAGGGATCATTGTGAATACGGCGCGTAAGGAAGTGATTGATGAGGAAAGCCTGATCACAATTATGGAGCAAAGACCGGACATTAAATATTTATCCGATATCATTCCGGATCACAAAGATATTTTTGAGCAGAAGTTTAAAGGGAGATTTTTCTTTACTCCCAAAAAGATGGGCGCTGAGACCAATGAAGCGAACACCAATGCCGGCCTGGCTGCCGCCGAACAGATCATTTCCTATTTTAAGACCGGCGACGAAACATTCCGGGTAAATCG
>CAZOYZ010000455.1:0-4516 GCA_964584045.1 uncultured Prolixibacteraceae bacterium
GGTTGTTTTTGCTGTCTATATCGGTCATTTTGAGCATTTGCAGCTCTTCCAGCCGCCGGTCGATATCTTTACCTGTTTTGCAAAAGTGATCGTAGCTGCTGTCACCCAGCGCGCAAACGGCAAATTGCAGGCGGGTCAGCAAAGGCGCATTGTCGGCAAACAGGTTTTTATAGAATTTTTGGACCGAATCGGGCGGATCACCTTCACCTTGTGTGCTCACAACGATCAAAACCGACTTTTCATTCGTCAACTTCCGGAACTCATATTTGGCCATATTGCAGGCACTTGCCGAGAGTCCGTTCTTTTTCAGGTGCTTCTGCGCTTCTTTGGCAATGAACTCCGAATTGCCGGAATGACTCCCATATAAAATAACCACCTCGTCGGTTTGCTGATCGACTGGTTTTCTGAATATTTTTTTGATTGCAGTTCCAAACATGGTCTTGTATTTCAACAGATTGATAATTTCCCTTTACTGAAAAAGCGGTCTTTGCCGCTTCTTTTTCCGGCTTCGCCAGATCAGGAACCCGGTAACCGGCAGGGAAGCTGCCGTTAAACTGGCGCAGAACGCCAGGATTTTACCGGCTAAGCCAGCAATGGCGCCGACATGGATATCGTAATTCATGCGGGCAATTTTGTCGGCCACCGTCGTGTTACTTAATTTGCCATAGATGTGGGTCACCTCTATCTCCTCCAGCGTGTATTGATCGAAGTACCGGTAATCGGCTTTCCAGTAGGTTTGGTCGTCGGGATTGGCCGCCACTTCAATGGCCGAACTATCGTTTTCAGGAATATGAACTTCGAGCATTTTTACTGAAGGGTATTCTTTGGACATGCGTTGCCACAAAACATCGACAGCCGGAGTTTCCGGCTTTTGGGCCGGAATGGAATCCACTGCCGGCATGTAGAATTCAGTCAGATGTTTGCCTCCGGAAGTCAGCCAGTAAGTTGACCGGGCGAACCATTGAAAACCCCAGACCAATCCGGTGAACGTAATAAAAATCAGAATCCACGAGGCATAAAACCCTAGCACCCGGTGCAAGTCGAGATTCAAACGATCTGAGTTGCCCCGTTTAACCGAGAATGTCTGTTTGGTGAACCGGCTTTTTCGGGGCCACCACAAAATGATGCCGGTAATAAGCAGAATTATAAAAAGCAGGGTTGCCGTGGCTACAATGGGTTGCCCGATGGCAGGCGGAAGCCAAAGGTAGAAATGCCCGTTGACGATGATCCGGAAAAAATCCCTGCTCATGTCTTTCACTTTAAGCACTTCGCCCGAATAAGGGTTTAAGTAAACCAGGTAATAATACTCCTCGCTGTAAAAAGTGGCAACGACTGCTTTACCCGGTTCCCGGTAGGCAATGCCGTGAATATGCTTTCCGGGTAAAGCCTGTACCGCTGCTTCGTGAAGTTTGGACGGTGGAAGAACGGACCGTTCCTGAACATAAGCAAACTGATACGGATTGGTTATCTGTTCAATCTCGTGCTGGAAAGCCAGCATACAACCGGTTATCCCCAGAAAAGCGACAATGATCCCGGAAACAAATCCCAGCCAGAGATGAAGTTTTCCTGTAATCTGTTTAAAAGTCATGCGTTGTCAATTTTTACAATGAACATTTAACTATTCAACCGATAAATTGAAATTTTATCCCTGAAGGCCGGACAGAATTTCAATGGAGCGATCGATCCGGGAATCCGCTTAAAAGCGGCAGGCAAGACTTAACCTGAAGTTCCGCGGAGCTTCGGTTTGCCAGTAATAGGCGTGCAGGTATTCATAATACCCTCCACTGTAGAGGTATTCGTCTAAGATATTGAACACATTTGCAGTTATCTTCACCTTATCTTTTTCCCAGAAAATGCCGCCGTCGAGCTTAAAATAATCGGGCAGATTTTTTATATCGTCCGTTTTGCTCCAGGTTGCAGTAGCACGGTCAGCCAGGTATGTAAAGCCGAGCGAAACTCCGGTGCCTTTCAGGACTCCTTTTTGTGTTTTGTAGCTAAGCCAACTGTTTGCCGTGTGTTTGGCAAATCCTGGGATCACATCACCCACCCGGACAGAAGTCACCCCCTCTGCTACTTTGGTGACTTTCGAACCGGTATAGGCGTAGTTGGCAACCATGTTAAGTCCCGGAACGATCGCTCCGCGCAAATCGAATTCTATGCCCTTTGCTTCTTTCTGCCCCAGTTCTATACTCAGGCCCGAATTGGGATCGCTGTTGGGATCAGCGGTCAATTCGTTATTCTTTTTGATTCGGTAGAGCGCCAGCGTGGTATTCCAGCGTCCTTGTCCCCAGTCTTTCTTTATCCCAAATTCGGTATTGTTTCCGGTAATCGGCTGAACATCTTTCCCATTCGACAGGATGCCCGACTGCGGCGTGAAGGCCTGATCGTAAAGGGCATAAACCGATGTCTGGTTGTCTATTGACGCACTTAATCCTACGCGCGGTGAAAAGTGTTTGGCTTCATCAGGCGAGCCTCCCCAGGCCGATTGGCTGACGAAGGTATATCTTCCGGCAAGTGTGAGCCTGATCTTGTTTTCCATGAAACCCAGTTCATCCTGAAGATACAGCCCCGTGTACCGTTGATCGATCAGTCCGCCGCTTTGAACTGCCCGGGCTTCCAGGTTCAGGGTACGGTCGGGGATGGGATAGCCGTTGACGGGTGGCAAATAGCTTGGTGAGACTGTGTTAAATTCTGCGCCGACTGAATCTAGCAGGTGATTCTGACTCCAGTCGGCCATATACTTTTTCGTTCCGACATCCAGCCCGCCCAGAATCGCGTGACTTACCGAGCCCGTTTGCACTTTCCCGTTTACGAAAACCTGACCCAAAGTCATCTCACTTTTTGCATCCCAGAAAGAAAGTGCCCGGATCATCGTTCCGTCGGCGTTTACAGCAGCAGGCCATAAATCACTTCCTTCCTGCCGGAAATTGAAATAGCCGGCTTGTGCGGTTAATCTCCAGTTTTTATTGATTTCGTGCCGGAAATGTACGAACAAACTGTGGTCGTCCGTTATGGTCGGAGCCAACCCGGGAGGTAAGGTGGTAAAGTCAACAGGTAATGTCGCGTATCCTTCGGTAGAGAACACATAAAACGAGCCAACATCCGACATATTTGAATGTTGCAAGGTATATTCCAGGGTTAATCTGGTACGGTCGTCAAGCTGGTAGGACACCACCGGCGCGATGCTGTACCGGTTGTTGAATTCGTTGGCACGGTGAGAGTTCTTATTCTGTCCGGCTATATTTAAGCGGTAAAGCAGACGCCCGTCACGGCTTAATTTTCCGTCAAGGTCAAGGGTGGCGCGATACAGATCATAGCTTCCCGTGGTCAGTGTGAATTCACCCTTCTTTATTCCTGTCGGTTTTTTGGTCACGACATTGTATAAACCGCTGGGGTCGCCGTTGGCCAGCATAAAACCAGCCGGGCCTTTCACAAATTCGATATGGTCTACAAAACTCATGTCCTCGGTAAGTGGCCCCCAGTATGAATTGACCACGTTAAACCCGTTACGAAAAGCCTGGATCTGAGACCCGCGCATGGTGATGTTGGTGTACATATCGCCCCAGTGCTCGATACGGGTTGCCCCGCTCACATTTCGTAAAACCCCATCACTCATGCTGATGATTTGTTGATCTTCCAGTGTCTTTCCGGTTACTACCTGTATATTTTGCGGTGTCTCCAGTATCGGACTCATTAAGCGCATGGAGGAAGACAGGGTATTGTCTTTATAGGTTTTGGATGCAGAAATAATTACTTCGTCCAGTTTTTGACTGGTTTCATTCAACACGATTTCAGGGACAACAATTGTTTGCCCTGCAACAACTTCAACAGCAAGCTCCTTCGACTCCAGCCCGATAAAGGATACTTTCAGGATATATTTCCCTTCCGGGACCTTTTCAATTTTGTAATCTCCTTTTTTATTAGCAATTGTACCTAGCGTAGTACCTTTTATCCCTACATTAACCGATTCTGCAGGCTGTCCGTCTCTGGTTTTTATGGTTCCTGAAATCGTTCCGGTTTGGGCTATGGCAACGCTTATGTGGAAAATAAGCAAGATAAAACTAAATGTAAATTTCATAGGTTTGTATTTTCAATTTAACTGTGTACTAAACTTCATCGCTTTTTTAAAGTACATCAACGTACGGGACTCGCATGTAAACATCCACGTGGCTGCAGACCGCGGTTTACATGCTCATTTCATGATTATCTTTTTGCGTGTAAGAACCAGTTCAAACTCGTTCCAAAACTATTATTTAGAATAAGTCCAAACAATCCCTAAAACTTGGGATTTAGCTTGCTGGCTGAGCGAATTAAATAAAGGAGAAATCCCTTTCGCGTAGTTTAAGAATAAATTCGATGGGAGTCCCGGCGATGACCATTCAATAAAAAATTCTTCAAAAAATAAAGAAGAAAGCCTTTAATACAAAAACCGAAGATACAGACAATTGATTCTCTATTTCTTCCTTCCTATTGGGACAGTAAGTCCCAGAAAAGGTACGGCCACAAATGAATCCTG
>CAZOYZ010000456.1:0-4493 GCA_964584045.1 uncultured Prolixibacteraceae bacterium
TGATTATCCCGAAATCCAAACAACCTGATGATACGGGAAGTTTTGAACTGGTTACGTGGCTGGTGATAAAATAAATTTATTTCAAATGTGATGGTATTATCACAATGCATCCTTCATAATTATCCTTGCATGGAGGTATAATTTATGGGATATTGTCACTATGGTAAGTGACAACCTGAAGTATGTAATACGTCAATTCGTAGAAAGAAAGTTACCGGCCTGCAAATCAAGAAAACTGACCCTCCCGACAGGCACAAGCAAGGTTGTCGGACTTACAGGCGCCAGGCGGTCGGGTAAGACCTTCCTCTTCTTTGATACAGTTCATCGTCTTGCAGTGCAAGGCGTAGACCGCCGGCAGATAGTCTATCTGAATTTTGAAGACGACAGGCTTTATCCCATTGAAGCGCAGGATCTTGATATGATTCTCCGGTGCTGGCATGAAGTCTTCCCCGAGACGGCAGGCATGCACAAGTATCTTTTTCTCGATGAGGTGCAGAATGTAACAGGCTGGGAGCGTTGGGTCCGGCGTCTGTGCGACACGGAAGATGTTGAAATCTTCGTTACCGGTTCGTCTTCACGCTTGCTTACCCGTGACCTTTCCTCTGCATTGAGAGGCAGGAGTATAACCTTTGAGGTATTCCCATTGAGTTTCCGGGAGTATCTTTCTTTCCGGGGAATTGACGTGGTTGCCTATAATGCGGCTAATGAGAGTCTTCTTCGTCATGAACTGGAACTCTATCTTCTCTGGGGTGGATTTCCCGAGGTTGTCCTTGCCGATGAGACATTACGCCCCATGATTCTCGAGGAGTACGGTTCTCTAATGCTTTATCGTGATGTGGTGGAGAGATACAGTATCCGGAATGAAAGGCTAATCCGGGAACTTCTGCGCCATGCCTTCCGTAATACAGCTTCCCTTCTCAACGTAAGCAAACTCCACAGGGACTTTACGTCTCAGGGATTGACCGTTTCGAAAAACACTCTTTTTGAGTACCTCGGCTATCTGGAAGACTCTTTTCTTGTCTTTCTTATACCTAAGCAGGAAACATCACTGCGTAAGCAGGCGCATAACCCCAGAAAACTCCATGTTATCGACACAGGTCTCATTGCGGCATTCCAGGCGTATCCAAGCCGTAATCTGGGCCACAAGCTCGAAACGGCAGTCTTTCTTGAGAACCGTCGCCGGACAAAGGATCTTTTCTATTACACAAACGGAAGCGAAATAGACCTTTGCGATGGTGAGGGCGAATTTTTTATCAATGCCTGCTGGAGCCTTTCCGAGACGGAAACGATGCAACGAGAGAAAGCGGCAATGGAATTCGGCTCTGCCCGATGGCAGAATGCGAAAGGACAACTGCTCTATCATGAATACTCGCCCGGAAAGGAACAGGAAATACCGGGCACATTCCCGGCATGGCGCTACCTGCTTGAATGAGCGTAAAAATGAAAGACATAAAAGATAAGATTCTCCAATCCTTACAGGCTTTTTCCGGTAATAGCCTGACAAAGAATGCTTTGAGATTTTTCTTGAATTGGAAAAAGTTGCTACAATGGGGGACGAAAAAGAACATGTATGATTGCAGCACCCGGTCCCATAGGTATTTTAAGATTTTATCTTTGATTTAAAATTTGATTCTCGGGGAAAATGATGAATAACTACAGAGAAAAGGCTAACTTCATCTGGTCTATTGCTGACCTGTTGAGGGGCCATTATAAACAGGCTGATTATGGAAAGGTGATACTGCCCTTTACCGTCCTGAGAAGACTGGATATGGTTTTAGAACCAACAAAAAAACAGGTGATTGAAGCATACCAGAAGCATAAAGATAAAAAGCCGGAGATATTAGAACCCATACTGAATGGAGTTGCGAAACTCAAATTCCATAATCGAAGCAAATTTGATTTCAATGAACTTGCCAAAGACCACAATAATGTGGCCGCCAACCTGCGCAATTACATTAATGGTTTTTCAATCAGCGCCAGTGAGATAATAGATTATTTCAGCTTTGAAGACCAGATTAAAAAACTTGATGAATATGATCTGCTTTATCTCGTTATTAAACACTTTGCAGAGGCAAAGGATAAATTTGAAGTTACCGAACCTATGGAAATGGGATATGTCTTTGAAGAACTTATCAGAAAGTTTGCAGAAATTTCCAACGAAACTGCCGGAGAACATTTTACCCCGCGGGAAGTAATCCGATTGATGGTTAATCTGCTCTTTGCCAATGATAAAGACATCCTAAGAAAAGAAGGTATTGTTAAGACCTTATACGATCCTGCCTGCGGAACCGGCGGAATGCTTTCTATTGCAGATGAATATTTACACGATTTAAACCCCGGTGCCCGTTTGGAGCTTTTCGGCCAGGAGATTAATCCCGAATCCTATGCAATCTGTAAATCCGATATGCTGATAAAAGGACAAAACCCGGCCAACATCAAATTCGGCAACAGCTTTAGTCAGGATGGGCTGGAAGATGAAAAGTTTGATTACATGCTCAGCAATCCGCCCTTTGGTGTGGATTGGAAAAAGGCTCAGAAGTTTATCACCGATGAGTATAACAACAAAGGCTATGCCGGCCGTTTCGGCGCCGGGCTCCCTTCAATAAGCGATGGCTCACTGCTGTTTCTTCAGCACATGGTCAGCAAGATGAAGCGAAGCACAGGCGGCAGCCGTATTGCAATTGTTTTCAATGGTTCACCCTTGTTCAGCGGCAGTGCCGGTAGCGGTCCAAGCGATATTCGTAAATGGATAATCGAAAACGATATGCTGGAAGCAATTGTCGCCATGCCCGATCAGTTGTTCTACAATACCGGAATTTCAACTTATTTCTGGATCGTAACAGATAGAAAAGAAGTGAAACGCAGAGGCAAGGTTCAGCTTATAAACGCAACCGGCAGCGATTGGGAAGAAGGCGATAAAAACAATCCTTTCTACTTAAAAATGATGCGCAGCCTCGGGAACAAAAGGAAAGAGATTGGAGACGGTAAAGACGGAAAACCTGACCAGATTAAGACAATTACGGAAATCTATGAAGCTTTTGTTGAAGGGCCTTACTGCAAAATATTTGATAACGAAGATTTCGGCTTTCAGCGCATTACTATTGAAAGACCTAAAAGAAATGAAAAAGGTGAAATTGAAAAGGATAAAAAGGGTAAAACCATCCCTGATGCTGATTTACGGGATTTTGAAAATGTGCCATTAAAAGAAGATATTGAAGAATATTTTATGCGGGAAGTATTGCCCCATTTACCTGATGCCTGGATTGAACACGGCAAAACCAAAATCGGTTACGAAATCAACTTCACCAAATATTTTTATAAATATAAACCCCTCCGAAGCCTTGAAGAAATACGCAGAGACATTCTGGCATTAGAAGAAGAAACCGACGGCATGATCAGGGAAGTTATTGAAGAATGACGGAAAAATTCAAAAATATGTTCAGAATCTCTTCCAGCCGTCTTAAAGGTTGGGATTATGGTTCCCGCGGTCTCTATTTTGTAACGATCTGTACGCATGACAAGGAAAATCATTTTGGTGAGATTGTCGAACAGACAAGAGACGTAGAGACGTGTCGCACATACGTAGAGACGCAAAATTTTGCGTCTCTACGACAATACACCGAAATTGGAAATATTGCTCATCAATACTGGCTTGAGATTCCATCACATTTTCCATTTGTAAAATTAGATGCATTTGTGATTATGCCTAACCATGTTCACGGGATTATGTTTATTGATAAACCTGAGATTGGTGAAAAAAGAAACAACATATTCGGTCCACAATCACAAAATCTTGGTTCGATTATCAGGGGCTATAAGGCGGCAGTAAAAAAATATGCCACTATTCATCATATCGAATTTGTATGGCAAGCCAGGTACTATGAACATATTATCCGTTCAGAAAAAGATCTGGATAATATCAGGCAATATATTAATGAAAACCCATTAAAATGGGATATGGATAACAATAATCCAAATAATAAGGTTATTGTAAATTGTAATGCAGAGCCACGTAGAGACACGATACGCGGTATGTAGAGACACGAGGGCACACATGTAGAGACGCAAAATATTGCGTCTCTACGACAGAACGACAGGGCAATATTTTCATGAAACAGTATACGCAATGCAAACAACCGGTGATAAAATGATGGTTATAGCAACAGGACATTGGAATTATCCTGTACGGTTGACGTTTTGTATATGGAATAATACGGGAAATACAGGCAGGCAATTATGAATTGGCGGCATATTTTATAGATTTGTTGAATTGTGCATATCATAATAATGACGAATTGATGATAGGAAAATGATACGCATAGACGCGCATGTAGAGACGCAAAATTTTGCGTCTCTACGACAGGGGACAATAAAATATATGAAACGTTACGACAAATGCAAACCCTCCGGGGTTGAGTGGATTGGGGAGATACCGGAACATTGGAATCATCCTGCGCTGTCAATGTTTTGTAGAGACGCAAAATTTTGCGTCT
>CAZOYZ010000457.1:0-4467 GCA_964584045.1 uncultured Prolixibacteraceae bacterium
TATCGGGGATGTGGAAGCAGGCACAATCCTCGCCGGAACAAAACTAAGAATGGCTGAATATCAGGCAGCGATCGGTTTAGCGCAATTAAAACGTCTTGAAAAACAGAGTTATACCAGGAAGGTAAATGCTGAATATCTGAAATCTCAAATAGAAAATATCCCAGGTATTATACCGTATAAGTTAAGTCAGGGAGTTACTCATGCGTCTTTTCAGATTTTTGCTTTCCGTTACAAAAAAGAAAATTTTGGAGGACTGTCCAGGGAAGTATTTTTAAAAGCCCTGGACGCAGAAGGAATACCCTGCGCGAGCGGCTATACTCCCCTGAATAAAATGCCTTATTTAAAGAACGCGTTCCAGTCAAAAAATTTTCAGAAAATGTATCCGGAGAAGATGTTGGATATTAACCTGTATTCAGAACAAAACCAATGCCCGGAAAATGACCGGTTGTGCAATGAAGAAGCGGTTTGGATGCGTCACTTAATGTTGGGAACCCAATCGGATATGGACGATATCGCTCTGGCGATCGGGAAAATCCGGAAGAATGCAGGAAAAATAAACGATAAATGTAAATGAACGTTTTAATTAAGCGAGAGCAAAGGCCAAACGAAGTTTGAGATTTTGCCGAGCGTTTAAAACGACTAATGTAAATGAACCTTTAAATATTGCAATCAAATGCCAGCAAAATTAACGTCTTCTTTTTTATTCCTGTTTTTATTGGTTTTCGCCGGCGATGGAGCGGCCAGAGTTCCTGTTCAGGACAACCATTCATCGCAACTGAGGCTGACTACATTCGACGTTGACGTGACCCCCCCGGTAGGATCTGATTTGGCATACAATCCGATGATCAGATCCTGGGATATGGGATTACGCGCTAAAGGGGTGGTATTGCTGGGCACTGGTCAGCCCATTGTATTGGTTGCCGTTGACTGGATTGGGTTATACGGGAATTGTTATGACGAGTTTAAGCGGGCTCTTGCTTCTGCAGCAGGAACAGTCCCCGAACGGGTAGCAGTTCATACGCTCCATCAGCATGATGCGCCGGAGGGCGATATTCGGGATGATTTTGTCCTGGCAGCAATCCATCGTCTTGAAATGGCGGTAGTGAGTTCCCTTAAAGAAACCAGTCCCGTCACGCATATCGGTCTGGGTAAAGCAGAGGTTTATCAGGTAGCATCAAACAGGCGTGTTCTTGACAGGAGAAATGATACTGTCCGGGCAAACCGTTTTACAACATGTCCTGACGCATCCTTACGTGCGGAGCCTGAAGGAGTAATTGATCCCGAAGTGTCCCTGGTGAGTTTTTGGGATGGAGATCATCCTTTAGCTGTACTGAGCTTTTATGCCACTCATCCCCAAAGCTATTATCGTACGGGTGTACCCAATCCTGATTTTCCCGGGATAGCCCGCTTTTTCCGTCAGCTTGCCGTGCCGGATGCCCTCCATATTCATTTTACAGGAGCCGGAGGGAACGTTGGGGCCGGGAAATATAATGATGGTTCAAAAGAGAACCGGCTGATACTGGCTGAAAGACTGGGTGACGGAATGAAGCGCGCGTGGGAATCAACCAAACTTCACCCGGTTTCTGCTAACGTGGTCACCTGGAGGGTGAAGCCGGTCGTTGTCCCTGCTGATACGACAAAAGTGGATGCCTATGTGGTACGGTACCGTTCCGGGAAGGCAAAAACGGATATCCAATGTCTGGCAGTCAATGATGCCCGGATCCTGTTTATGCCAGGTGAACTGTTTGTCGAATATCAGCTTGCAGCAAAAAAAATGCGACCGGAGTTGTTTGTGACGATGGCCGCCTATGGTGATGGTACCCTTGGTTATATTCCAACTGCGGCGGCTTTTCCGCAGGGAGGATACGAAGTGGGTGTTTCGGTGGTGACGCCGGAAGCTGAAAATATAATTATGGAGGCGATGTCCGGACTTTTAAATGGCAAACCTTAATTTTTACAGTCGATCCTTTTTTCAAACGAATATAAAATATAGAAAATAATCATCTATCTTTATCTGAATTTAATGCGTTCGCCGCACGAAATCAGTCAAAAAGAGGATATGCATTCTGCAAGACTAAATTTTTTGTTCATTTACATTGGTCGTTTTATACGCTCGGCAAAGTCTCAAACTCCGTTTGTTCTTTGCTCTCGCTTAAATAAAACGTTCGCTTTTTTTGTGCTGCTTTTACCTGTATCAGGTATGTGTGAAAGCCGGATGGCGGCAATTAAATCCTTTCCTGCACCGGACAAAGTTGCCGTGCTTATGGATAAGGCTATGGAAACAAGTGATTTGCCGGCGGTGGTGGCTGTGGCGGTGAACCGGGAAGGACAAACATTGAAATATACCTATGGGAAGGCCATCTGGAGTGAAGCGGAAAAGGTGACCGAAAACCACATTTTCAGAATATTTTCCATGACGAAAGTGATCACCAGTATCGCGGTCATGCAGTTGGTGGAGAAAGGATTGATCGGACTGGATGATGACCTTTCCTTCCTGATGCCTGAGATGGTTTCCATCCCTATCTTAGCGGACGGAGTGTTGCGGACGGGAGAAAATCCGATTACCCTCCGATCGTTGCTGACCCATACATCAGGCTTTGGGTACCCCACAACCGACAAGGAATTAGCCGGATTTGATACCGGAAGCTGGAATTACAAAGATTTGCCACGACGTTTTGAGTGCGGTACGCAGTTTTTGTATGGTACCGGTCTTAACTGGGTTGGCAGAATTGTGGAAAAGTTGTCGGGCATGGATCTGGAATCCTATTGCAGAAAACATATCACGGGGCCTTTAGCCATGAACCGGACCTGGTTTAATGTACCCGATTCATTAAAATGTTTTATTGTTTCACGGGGGCAGAGGGGAGAAGACGGTATGCAACCCCTGGCGGAACTGCCTGATCGTGTTCCGGTGCAGGTTGTCACCGACTTTAACGGCGGAGGAGGCCTGTTCTCATCGCCGGCAGACTTTACGAGGTTATTGTATTGCCTGCTTAATGGCGGGAGGCTGGGACCGGTTACGATCCTGCAGGAAGAGACGATCCGGGAAATGGCCCGGAATCAAATCGGCGATATCGTGATCGACATCGAAAACGCCTACTTCAAGCCACATTGCTGCAATTTCAGGGGGTTACTTCCAAAAACCGCCAAGTGGGGACTGGCCTGGGCGATCGATCAGGAAGACAGACCATATGGCCGGGAAGCAGGAACCGTGTTTTGGGGTGGCTCAATGAACACCTATTTTTATATTGATTTCAAGTCGGGAGTTGCAGCAAGCATTTATACGCAGCATTTCCCGTTCAATCATCCTGCAACCATCCGTTTATTTGAACGGTTTTCGGAGATCATTTATTCAGGAAACTGAATGACCATTCATGACGGTCGCTCAGTGCTGTTTACATCCTATATCGATTCTTATGCTTCCTCGATTACTTTCCACCCTATAGCATCGGCCAGATCATAGGTCTGCTTTTTTAAATCACCATAGTAAGTGACCCTGTGCCAGCCCCATTTTCCCCAAAGGGTAAACAGTTTTTCCAGGTCTCCCAAAGGTTCGGCACATAGCTTGGTGCGGCATGCCCGGTCGTCCGGATCGTTGGAGACGGCTTTTGCCTGGTGAAGAATGATCTCTTTCCGTTCCTGATCGATCTTCATGGTTGTGGTCAGGTAACCTACCGGAAGTACTGACCGCACAGCAGCTCCCTGCCTGTCTTCCGAATGGGTCATGATCGTGTAGGGATTTTCAGGGCCGTTGGGTCCAAATGCTTTATTGGAAGCCACACAATGCGCATAAATGATCTGGCGTTTTGAAGTATCGATCACCGGATCCGAAATAAAGCCCGGGCGTCCTTTGGTCATCGTGGTGAATGCCACCATGGTCGCCGTGGAACGAATATCACATTCGCAGGCGCCGATAAGTCCTTCGTTGTTTAATTCATGAAATCCAAGGCACGGATAAGCGTGGATATGATTGCCATAGAACCCTCCCAGACAATTCATGGTGATCGCCTCGGCCTGATGTTTTTGCAGCACAGATTTCATGCCCAGGTACATCGCTGCTGAAGACTGAAGGACTTCAAACGGGACATTGATCACTTCGGTGGCCTTGCTTTTCCAACGTTCTGCAACAGAATTTGCTTCGTCTCTGTCTGCAGCTTCCCAGGCCTTGTTCACTTCGGCAAAGGAAACATATTCCAGCGGTATTCCCATTACCGGATCGGCAATGCCGGCATCCTGGCTTTTTACGGCCAGTATCTTTGATCCTTTCATCCGGCGCAGGCATTCATCAATTGAAAGCGTATCCGGCACATCAGCTTTACACGAGAGTTTCCCGGGAGCAGGAGTGGATCTTAACCGCGTTTGGACAGTTGCCGCAACAAAATCCTCCACAGAACCTCCCTTTGCGGTTATTTCAAAGCACCGCACCGCCGCGACGACATCTTTCATCTCCGATGAGCATACAAATCC
>CAZOYZ010000458.1:0-4466 GCA_964584045.1 uncultured Prolixibacteraceae bacterium
TAGCCGATTCCGTTGACGGGATCAGTATATTCAAAATACTCATTGATTTTCCTGATAATGACTTTAGGAATAACCGAATAGCTGGCATACTGGTAATAAAAACTGTCATAAAAGCCCCAGGGTCCTGCAGAGCCGGTTGTCTCCCCGCTTGAGACAGTCTGGTTATGCGCGTATTTTGAGCCTGAAGTATAGGGGCCGTGAATCCTTCCCCAGTCCGAATAAGCTGAAATCAGCAACAGGGTCGCCCGGTTCCCGTCACTGATAAATTCATTCCCCCGCATATCGTCATTTTGCGACAAGGTAGAAGCATACTGCCAGTCACGGAGCACCGAAGAAGGATTAGTCCCCAGAACCTTTCCCGCATATTCAATGACCCGGTCGTACTTCCGGTAATACAGGTTAAACCGGGCCGCAAATGCGTAGGCCGCTTTTTTATTAAAATGATACTTCGGCACCTCATAAATACGATCGTCGATCAAAGGAAGCGCCGCTTCAATATCGGCATTGATCTTTTGATAAACATCTGCCACCGTTGACCGCTCATATTTCGGAGAGACGGTTGTTTCGGGGGCTTCGCTGTAAGGAATACCCAGGTCGGCCGCGCTGGTCGTTTCACTGTAAGCTTTACTGAATAGACTTACCAGGACAAAATGTCCGAATGCGCGGCACAGTAATGCCTCTCCCTTTTGGGCAGTGAGGCTTTCCCGGTCGTCGCTTCCCTCTATCGCCGCCAGGGCCTCATTGGCTGTGGCGATCGCCAGGTAACACGCATCCCAGAGATCCCGGGGACTGTCTGTGCCCACTTCCGTAATATCCGCCCAGGAATAGGCCTGCGTCTGTAACCGGTTGTACACGGTCCAGGCGCTCCCGTTATCATCGACGTTGTCGGAAGCCAGTTCGGCCAGATAACAATAGGAAGCCTCGGGGTAAGCAGAAACCAGCAGCCTGTTGATCTTTTCGACCGAATCTATGACCGTCCGGTTATCGGGGGCTTCATCCAGAAAACTATCGCAGGAAACACTGATCAACGCAAGGATAACCACGACCGGACAGAAAATATAGGGATGTTTTATCTTTTTCATCTTCATTTGATTTAACTTTTTCAAATACCATGTTTTCAATTATATTCCCAGCCTAAGGGTCATCGTGAACTGTTTTGGTACAGGCGCTGATACGCCTCCGGAACGGAAGAATTCGGGGTCCTGTCCGTTGAGTTTGGAATCGGCATACAACAGAAATAAATTCGTTCCCTGCAGCTTAACAGACAAGGTGCTGATATTCAGCCGCCCGATCAATTCCTTTGGAAAATCGTAAGTCAGGGAGATCTCTTTCATCCGCACAAAACCTCCGTCAGCCACCCGCGTATCCGAATAGTTATAGGCATTATAAGCGATCCTCAGATCAGCATTTTCTTCATACTGGCGCTTACTCAGGATGACAGGAACAGTTGTTTTTTCCTCATCGCCGGGAAGCACCCAACGGTTTTTGAACTCCTTCGGCGTAGAGGTCAGATCGGAGAAGAATTTTGGAGGATCGTACGAAAAATTCCTGAAGATCGGATCCAGGCGGACTTTGTTCCCGAATGAATACGTCATGAACACATTCAAACGCCAGTTCCTGTAGCGGAAAATATTTCCCAGACCACCGGTAATTGTCGGATCGGTCGGACCTTCATACTTCAAAAAGTCGATCTGTTCGCGTTCCTGGAAATAGAGATCGGTGGTGGTGACATTTCCGTCCTGATCAAGGAACGTGGGCATCCCGTTTTCATCGAGACCATTAAAAGGGATTGAAAACAACCCCCTGACCGGGTAACCTTCGCGCGCAAACCCGCTGCCCGTGATCAGATCAATGATACGGGCGCCCGATTCCAGCCTGGTCACTTCATTTTTATTGTGGGCAAAGATCACATCGGTATTCCATGAAAAGTGTTTTCGACTCAAGGTACGGGTCGATAAGGTAAATTCGATCCCATGTGAATCCATATTGGCCACGTTGGCCAGTTTTTCAATTTGCCCGCCGACTCCCTGCGTGTTGACCGGCCCGATCAGGTCAAAATTCTTCCGGGTATACCAGTCCACGCTCAGGTTAATCCGGTTGTCCAGAAAACCCATATCGGCACCTATATTCAGTTCATGTTTCTTTTCGTAGGTAAGTTCGTTGTTTGCCAGGTCAATGATCTGCAATCCGCTTTCCTGGATCCCTGCAAACGGACGGTAAGGTGTATAACTGTTGATCACGGCAAGCGAATTGGTCACATCGGCCGGACCCCTGTCGGCGGTCAGGCTGTATGAAGCTTTTAATGTGAAATGGGACAAGGGAAGCGTGAACGCATCAAAAAAGTTTTCTTCATGCATATTCCAGGCTCCCGAAATGTTCCAGGTGGGCAACCAGCGTGCCGACCTGGATCTTCCCAGTTTGTTTGATCCTTCGTAGCGGAAGGTCCCGTTTAAGGTATACCTTCTCTTGTAGGAATAGGTCCCCGTAGCAAAAAAAGCAGCATGGCGGGACCGGGTATTGGTGATGGAGTAATAGTCTGTCCCCTCCTCGATGCTCTTCTTAAAGAACTCATAGATATAGAAAGGCGTTTCTCCCAGTGAATACTGCAACCCCCAGCCATTGAACCAGGTCTTGCCACGGTTAACCGAACTCACTTCCATCCCGCCGAAAAAATTGATAATATGCGTTTCGTCAAAAATACGGTTCCAGGTAGCCGTGGTGCGAAAATCATAACCTGTCATCTTGTAATCGGTCCGCTGGTAGATCCCCCCTTCCGGTAACACACTGACCGGCAACGAATAGGGAACATCCGGATCCGTATACAGGAAGGGATTTTTATCGCGGATGGTGGCGTCGGGCATGGCCCTGTAGGCCATGGCCTGGTTAGATCCGTCCCTGATCTTGTGTTCCTGCGAAGTAGTCTGATATTTGATCGCTCCCAGCGCGCTGACCTCCAGTCCGGGAAGAACATTCCATTTCATCTCCCCCTGGTATTTCATATCCACTACGTTCAGCTCCATGTAGTTATTCTCAAGCTCATGGACAATGTTAAAGTCAGCGTAATTCCGGGTATAAAATTCGCCGGGATCCAGCGTTCTGGAAGTATTCATCGCATAACTGTACGGATTGATATCGAAATCGCGTTTTACCTCGCCGAATACGACATCAATGTCCTGACTTAACGTACCGGGAGCTTTTTGCTTACGGTATGAGGCATTGGCAATAAGATTGACCGACAGATTTTTAAATATCTTATACGAACTGTTTAAATTGGCGGTATACCTGTTTATTGAACTTTGCATGGACCATCCCGGGTCGGTTAATACGCTGAGCGAGACGTATGAAGATGATTTTTCGGTACCGGACGAAATGCTGACGGAATGATTCGACATCACATTGGTATTAAATAAGCGGTCAAACCAATCCGTATTTCTCATTTCAGCCTCCCGGAGGTATTGATTTTTCGCTTCCGGGGTGTTCATCAGTCCAAAGGTCCCGGTCTCCGGATCATACGTATTGATCAACTGATACATTTTCCCGTAGACACCGCTTTCGGCAGCACGGTAGACGTCTGAAAAGTTCAGCCATCCTTTTTCCTGCATTTCCTTGTAGACTCCCATTTGTTCCTGGGAATTCATGATATTGAAATTCCGGTAATCCGGCTTCAGCCGGGTAGTATATTCTCCGGTATAACTGATCCGGGTCAGGTCCGCCCTTCCTTTTTTGGTGGTCACGACGATCACCCCGGCCATGGCCCTGGCCCCGTAAATGGAGGTAGCTGAACCGTCTTTCAGGATCTGAAAACTCTCGATATCCTCGGCATTCAGCCCGGCGATCGCCGAGCTGATAAGGGTTACCGCGTCGCCTGACGATAATGCATCCGCATCGACTTCGGTCACGTCTTCCATGATCACGCCATCTACGACCCACAATGGCTTTGAGCTTCCATAGATGGAAGTGGCTCCCCTCACCCTGATCCTGGGAGCCGTACCAAAGGTCCCGGAAACGTTCTGAACAGAAACACCTGCCGACCGTCCTTCCAATGCACGGCTGATCTCCGAAAGACCATCAATCTTCACATCGTCCGAAGTAAGCCGGTCGGTAGCTCCGGTAAAAAGGCGTTTGTCCACGTTGGTCATACCCGTTGTTACGACCACTTCGCCGATCTCAGCAATTTCTTCTTCCAAAACCACATCGATCACATTCCGGTTTCCCACCGCGATTTCCCTCGTCTTCATCCCCACAAAAGAGAAAACAAGGATTTGTTCCTCCGGCTGAAGATCCAGGCGATACCAGCCACCGGCATCGGTAATGGTTCCCTTCCCCGATCCTTTTACAGAAACTGCCGCACCGGGAACAGGATTACCGCTTCGATCGGTTACTTTACCACTCACTGAGTTTCTGATCTGCACGTCTGCTGAGGGGTCTTTGGCATCCCTCTCCGGCAAACCGGTAACTACATGGTC
>CAZOYZ010000459.1:0-2774 GCA_964584045.1 uncultured Prolixibacteraceae bacterium
TTTTTAATTCATTCATTTATAGTGCTTTATTATTGATGCACAAAGATAGTAAAAAGGGCTGGTTTTTTTTATTTTACAGCAGGTACTTTTGTGTTTATTTTTTCAGCTTTATTTGCGCAGTTTCCTGTTCCCATACCGTCAATTGCGGAAAATAACGGAATTAAACAGGACGTTTTTATGGTGATGGAATTAATTTGCATAATTTTAACATTAAAATTGATTTTATGCTTTTCACCCGGTTGATTTTTGAGAGTTTTTCGTTTGCTGGTAATTCCCTCCGATCCAATAAGCTGAGGACTTTCTTATCGCTTTTGGGTATTACGATCGGGATTTTCGCGATCATTTCCGTTTTTACCGTGATCGACTCGCTTGAGGGTTATATCAGGGACAGGATGAATTCGCTGGGAAACAATGTGGTTTTCATTCAAAAATGGCCATGGAGCCCGCCGGAGGGCGAGACCGAATATCCCTGGTGGCGTTATCTGAACCGTCCGGTACCAAAGCTGGAAGAGATGGAAGAGATCAGGAGGCGCTCAGGATTAACGGAAGACGCTGCCTTCCTGACGGGATTTAACGCCACTGTCCAATATGAAGGATCAAGTTCGGAGAATACCGAGATATTTGCATCGACCCACGGCTTGCTCGATCTTTGGAGCCTGGAGCTGGATCAGGGACGGTATTTTTCGGAAGATGAAAGCCGGTCGGGCGTTCCGGTGGCCGTAATAGGCAGTGAACTGGTCGACCGGCTTTTTAAGGGGATAAGCCCCCTGGGGAAAGAAATTAAAATTCTGGGGCGGCGCCTGCGCGTGATCGGCACCTACAGGAAGAAAGGAGCAGATATATTTAATATCAGTATGGACAAGCGGGTCCATATTTCCATTTCTTTCGCTGCTCAGCTTGTTGATTTCCGGAACAGGGACCAGGGACAGTCAATCAATGTAAAAGCCAGACCAGGGGTAGACAAAGACCAGTTTAAAGCAGAACTGGAAGGCATCATGCGTACCATTCGCCGGTTAAAGCCGGTGCAGGAAAATGATTTTGCCCTGAACGAGATCAGCATCATCTCAGGCAGTCTGGACGCTTTTTTTACGGTCTTTAATTTGGCAGGGGCAGTAATCGGAGGTTTTAGCATTCTCGTCGGAGGATTCGGGATTGCCAATATCATGTTTGTTTCGGTGAAGGAGAGGACCCGGATCATAGGTATCCAGAAATCGCTGGGTGCCAAGCGCTATTTTATTCTGATGGAGTTTATTTTCGAAGCCGTTATTCTTTCTCTTCTCGGCGGGGCAGTTGGTTTAGTCCTGGTTTTTGCAGGGACCGGCGCTGTAAATGCAGTCACTGAAATGACACTTATCCTTAGCCCGGGGAATATTGTTCTCGGTTTATTGGTTTCGGGGACGATCGGTTTGCTGGCCGGTTTTTTACCGGCGGTCACGGCAGCACGGCTTGATCCGGTGGTCGCGATGAATACTGTTTAGTAGTGAGCAGTGAGTACCGGATCATGAGTAAAAAAACAGACACAAGTATCAAGACACAAGATCTACTCGCGACTCATGACTCACGACTTTTTAGTCAAAGCGGATTGTTTTTTCCGGTGAAATCCGGCTTATAATCCAGGACGGAGCGATCAGCATCAGCATGGTTGCCGTAAGTGCCCCCAGGTTTAGAAGCAAAATGTTGATCAGGGAAAAGTTGACGGGGACCGTCGACACATAATAGGAGGTCGGGTCAAGATGAACTACTTTAAAATAGGACTGGAACAGGCATAGCGAAATTCCAAGCAGATTTCCCCAAAGTAATCCTTCACCTGTCAGGAATGCTGACAAATACAGGAAAATTTTCCGGATATTGACGTTGGCTGCGCCCATCGACTTGAGGATGCCGATCATTTGAGTGCGTTCCAGGATGATCACCAGCAGTCCGGAAATCATGTTGAACCCGGCTACAAGTACCATAAGTGCAAGAATGATCCAAACGTTCATGTCCAGCAAATCCAGCCAGTCAAAAATCTGAGGAAACTTATGTTTTACATTAATCACATACAGGGAGGGTGCATTTTCCTTTTGTGCCATCATCACTTCTCTGCGAACCCGGAATTCCAGTTCATCCAAATTATCCCGGTCGTTAATGAACAACTCATAGCCGCTGATCTGATTCTCATTCCACGAGTTAAGCCGTTGAACATGACGGATGTCGGCCAGTACGAACATCAGGTCAAACTCTTCCAGCCCGGTGCGGTAAATCCCGCTAACGGTAAATTGTCTGATTCGGGGTGACCTTTCGTTTTCATTCAGAAAATACATGCGGAACCGGTCACCCGTATCAAGATTAAGCTTGTCTGAAAGCTGCCCGGATATCCAGATCTGATCACTGCGCCCCGAATCGAGCGGAATGCGCGTCCCTTTAACTTTGTTTTTTTCAAAAAAACTCCAGTCAAAGTCTTCTCCAATCCCCTTTAAAACGACTCCTTGTATTTCATCGCCCGTTTTGATCATGCCCGGCTTGGTGGCAAACTGCTGAATATGCGTGATACCCGGGATGCTTTCAAGCCTGGTGAGCGGGACCTGTTCTTTTTGAATCGGATCGGTCTGGTAAGATTGATTATTGTCGTAATTCACGATCTGGAGGTGAGCGGCAAAACCATTCACTTTGCTTTCCACCTCTTTCTGAAAACCTACAACAATGGCAACGGCAAGGATCATGACCGCCATTCCCAGACTAATCCCCGCAACGGCTAACCGGACAATCCTGCGGGATAAATGCCGGGACTGATC
>CAZOYZ010000459.1:2874-4462 GCA_964584045.1 uncultured Prolixibacteraceae bacterium
AACAAACTCTGAATCACCATAAAATGCCAGGCGCCGATCCCTCCCTGTACGGGCGCCACCATGCCGTAACTGCCCAGGACAACGGTGGTAAGCCCGGCCAGTACCGATAGGTGGGAAGTAAAGTCGAACGAAAAAAAGGCCATGTACAGCATCAGATAGTACATCAGCCAGATGAACAGCGTGTGGAAGATAAATTTCCATTTGTTGCGCATGTGAACAATGGTTTTCAGTCCTTCCCCGAATCTTCTTATGGCAAGGTAAATACGGGAAAAAAAAGATGACTTCCGGATCCGGCCTCTGAAAAGAAATAGTAATATAGCGAGGAAAAGAATTCCTGCCAAAAACCAGGGAGAAAAAGCTATTCCCGAAAGTTTTCCCCGTATTTCCGGATTGTTTTCGAGGAACTGGATCATCTCTCCCAACTGCGTGACGATGACCGTGACGGTGAGCAGCAGCAGGACGAGCATGTCGATGATACGTTCGGTAACCACGGTACCCACTAATTGGGTAAAAGAAATCTTCTCATACCGGCCAAGCACGCCGCATCTGGAAATTTCGCCCATCCGTGGTATGACAAGGTTCATCAGATACCCCACCATGACCGAAAGAAAAGTATTCAGCACCCGGGGTTTTTTCCCCAGAGGTTCGATCATCAGCCGCCAACGCAACGTACGGCTGATAAGACTCAGTATGCTGAGAAAAAGTGAAATCCAGATCCAGACGTAATTCACGTCATTCTTTAATATCGATTTGATCCTGTCGATGTCCTGATCTTTGTATATCAGCCAGAAGAGGATCAGCCCCAGCCCCAGGAAGGCCAGAAATTGCAGGATTTTAAGTAATTTCCGTTTCAAAATGAACTTGTTTATTGATGAAAATACATTATTTTTAAAAAGGTTTGAGGCATAAGTTGGTGTTCTTTTTTAAATTTGCAGCCTCAGTGATCGGAAACAATCAACGCTGACAAAAATAAAGATTTGTTTTCAATCGCTTATAACCTGTTCAGCAAATCTCAAATGAAAGGGTACGGCAATAATGACCATCATAAAGGCAAAGAAAAGTTTAGGACAGCACTTTTTGAAGGACAGGAGTGTCGCCGAAAAGATTGTGAACAGTCTGCGGCAGAGCCGTGTCCGCGATATTTTGGAAATCGGCCCCGGTATGGGGATCCTTACCCGGTTTCTGCTCCTGAAGGAAGGTTACAGGATCACTGTTTCGGAGATTGACCGCGAGTCGGTCGATTATCTCAAAAAACGCTTTCCGCAACTGGAAGACCGGATTATTTTTGGTGATTTTCTCAAACTGGAACTGAACGATTATTTCCATGATCAGTTTACGGTGATCGGAAACTTTCCCTATAATATCTCATCACAGATTTTTTTCCGGTTACTCGAATATCGGGATCAGATTCCGGAAATAGTCTGCATGCTTCAAAAAGAAGTTGCTGAGCGGCTTAGTGCAGGACCCGGATCAAAGACTTACGGGATCCTCAGCGTGATTCTCCAGACGTATTACGACATCGAATACCTGTTCACAGTCTCCGAACATGTATTTGCCCCGCCGCCAAAAGTCAGGTCGGCAGTGATAC
>CAZOYZ010000460.1:0-4454 GCA_964584045.1 uncultured Prolixibacteraceae bacterium
GCGCGCAGGGTTTTAACAGGCCCGTCCTTATCCGCTTTATTTTTGATATAAACCTGAACAACCTCATCTCCGTCTATTTTGCCGGTATTCCGGAGACTGACATGCAGATCAACAGTTTCTCCCGCTTTCATGCTGCTTTTTGACAACGAAACATCGCTGTATTGGAAGGAGGTATAGCTTAATCCGTAACCAAAAGGATAAAGCGGCCTTTCCTGTAAATACCGGTAAGTGCGCCCCTTCATCGAGTAATCTTCAAAATCAGGAAGCTGACCGGCCGATTTATAAAACGTTACGGGTAACCGCCCCGCCGGATTGTAATCGCCGAACAGCACGTCGGCCAAGGCTGTTCCTGCTGACTGTCCGCCGTACCAGGCCTGTACAATGGCATCCGCCTGTTGTTCGGCCAGGTTAATGGCCAGCGCACTTCCCGAACACTGAACAAAGATTAAAGGTTTGTTTAACTTTCTCAGTTCTTTCAGCAGATGCTGCTGCACAGCCGGAAGTTCCAAATTGGTACGGTCGCCCCGCCTGAAACCATCCACTTTCACCGACATTTCTTCTCCTTCCAATGAAGGTGAGATCCCTCCGGCGAAAATCAGCACATCGGCGTCTTTTACATGTTGAATGGTTTCATCAAAACCGTCTTTCGATACAGAATCCCCGGCCAGTTCGCAACCTTTCTCATAAATAACCTGAGTGTTCGGCAATTTATCCTGAACACCCCGTAAAATCGTGATCGTTTTGGAGGGAAAACCATTGTAGTTGGCCCATAGCATCACCGAATCGTTAGCGTTGGGACCAATAACGGCGACCTTGCGGACACGTTTGGACAGAGGCAGCGTATGGTTAACGTTCTTCAGCAGAACCACACTTTTTCTGGCTATTTCCAGTGCTTTTTGTTTGTGCTTTTCGCAGTCAACCACCTCATATGGAATTTTTGACCACGGAACGAGCGCATCACTGTCGAACATGCCCAATTTGAATCGTCCTTTAAATAACCGGTACAGTGATTCGTTGAGTTCATCTTCCGAAATTTTTCCTGCTTTCACCGCCTCCAGGATGGCGCTGTAGCTTTGTCCGCATTCCAGATCAGTGCCTGCCCTGACTGCGCTGACCGATGCTGAAGCAGCATCCGGATGGGTTTTGTGGGCATGATCCCTCCAAAAATCATCGATCGCGCCACAATCGGAAAGAATAATGGCGTCGTAGCCCCATTCGCCTCTGAGGATGTCGTTCAGCAAAACTTTGTTTCCGCAGCAGGGAGCGCCGTCAAACCGGTTATACGCGCACATAACCTGCTGTACATTCCCTTCTTTGACCAGGCGTTCAAAAGCAGGAAGATACGTCTCACGAAGATCCCGGACTGATACCCGGGCATCATATTCATGCCTGTTCCACTCCGGCCCGCTGTGTACCGCGTAGTGTTTTGCACAGGCCAGCGATTTAAAATAATCCGGATCGTCCCCCTGCAGTCCCTTCACGGCTGCCACACCCATCCTGCCGGTCAGGTAAGGATCTTCTCCATAGGTTTCCATGCCTCTTCCCCAACGCGGATCGCGGAAGATATTGATGTTCGGGGTCCAGAATGTCAGTCCCGTGTACCGGCCATATTCCTTTTTCCGTTGATAGTCGTGGTATTTGGCCCGCGCTTCATCCGAAACCATGCGGAAAGTTTCGTACACGGCCTGATCATCAAATGTGGCTGCCAATGCGATCGCCTGCGGAAATACCGTCGCCAGGCCGCTTCGGGCCACTCCGTGCAGCGCTTCATTCCACCAGTCGTACGGAGGTATGCCTAACCGTTCTATGGCGGGGGTTTGATTCATCATCTGAGCTACTTTTTCTTCCAGGGTCAGCCGGCCCAGTAAATCTTTAATCCGCTCATCTAAAGAAAGCGAAGGATCTCTGAAGGGGTATTGGCTGGCTGTCTGCGCAAATGAAATGCAGACATTCAGTAAAAAACACAGTAGTAAAAATGATCGTTTCATGGGTTTACTCATTTCTTTGGTTGATTCTCGTTTTCCAGCAGGCTGACGAAAGCCAGTAAAGCTCCCCAGTGATAAAACTTGTCGCTGTTATCGACATCCGACCCCTGTCCGGTGACTGCATTGTAATTTTCATACACATGGCGTTCCTCCAGCCAGGATTTTAAAATCAGAGCCTTTGACTTTTCTTCCAGCTCTTTTCGGGCCTCCGGCAGGTCATAGTTTTTCAGGCCACAATAAACCAGGAAATTCATGGGCGCCCAAATCCTTCCTCTCCAGTAATCGTTGTCTTTAAAAGCAGTATCGTTCCTGGCAATCGAAGGTATGATCCAGTCACCCCGGAATTCCCCGGGGTTATCGAAATGTTCCCTGATCATCCTTTCCGCCTGAGACGCTGTCGGAATACCGGTAAGTAAAGGATAGAAGAGGGTAGGGGACTTTCTTTGGCTGAATTTTCCGGTTACCAGATCTTTGTTCAGGTACATACCGGCGCTGTCATTCCAAAGCGTTTCCAGCTTCCCGGCGTATGTGGAAGCACGTTCCTCCAGCTCTCTTTTCACGTCACTTTGCCCCAGTTCATCGGCAATTTTTGCAAGATACCGGCAGTCCCAGACATACATGCTGATCAGCCCTACATCGGCCAGCATCAGTTTATAGGTGACGGTGTCAAAAACAGCATCATCGTACATCGGCGAATTATCGAGACCGGATTCCCACATGGCTGCCTGTTTTTTGCCAATCTCAGAGGTGAGCCATTCCGGCATATCGACCGTACAGGTATCGCTGCCCCAACAGAGGTAGCCATCCACATCCCGGTTATTTTTCCACCATCTGTTCCATGAAAGCAGTTCGTCAAATACTTCTTCCAGAAACCACTTCTCGGGATACCGTTCATAAATGTTCCAAACGACATAGGAACCTACCGGCGGCTGCGAACGGTCCTCGCTCTTTCCGTTTCCGGAGCCAAAATTCGGGATAAATCCCGCCTTTGAAATCTCGCGGGTGATCGCGATGGCATTGGCATACGCCAGTTCCTTGTTATCGAGCGAGTACATGAAGGAGGCAAAATAGGTGTCCCAGTCGAACAAAACCCACCCACCCCAGCCGCAATTCCAGATACGGCTTACAGGAGAAATTACATCCTTTCGGGTTGGTTCATAAATAACGTCCCAGGCCAGGACGGTTTGCATGGCATCATACAACGCGCTGTCGGAACCATATGATTTTTTCCGCTCTGCGAGTTTGTTCCCGGCCAAATCGACGAGCGTTTCTATTTCTCCGGCCGATTTGTCTGCATAAGTCGAAAGGATGACCTTCCCGTCCAGATCACAACTGATCAGGGAATCGGTAAACGCTGTCCTGCCACTTGACAAAACATAAAAATTGGCCTGAATACTGTCATTGTCAAAAGAAAAACCTTTTTCCGTTATTTTCGTTTTTCCGTTCATTTCCCAGATCACTTCCGGTTTGATGATCAGCTTCCCTTTATTCCGGTTTGGCGTCACAATAATTGCGAGCTGATCTCCGTCTGCAGCCGTTTTGACATTCACTTCCAATTCTTTCCCGGTGGCGGTAAGCTCTGTATAGGAACCATCGTATGCGTGCGGACCCGGTGCCACCATTTCCGCGTCCTCACCCCTTCGACCAATCAAAGCCTCCTTCAGAACAGCTCCTGTGACAGGATCCTGCAACTGCAGGCTGACCGCGAAACTCTGGGGCAACAACACCTGCGAGAGCACACTACGTGTATTCCAGGTATTCCATCCCCGGGCAAGTTGATGGTTCAACGCGATGGCCTCTGCCGATTTCTGAAAATTATACACCGGCTTTTCACTCCGACCACAGGAGAGGAATAATGCCAGCAGAAGAAATCCGAAACTAAGTTTAAGTTGCTTCATAAAAATGGTTAGTTAATTAATCCAGTGATGAACTCTGCGATCCAGGGCTGACTTTCGGAAGTTGTCACCCATTGTACTTCCGGGGTGCAGGGAAACATCCCAAAAAAAGATAAGAGCAGCCCCAATTGAGTGTACTTGCCTGAAATGAATACGTTTGAAATCATAGGATTGAATTTAGCTGATCACAAATCACGAGATAGACGGTGATTTTCATCAATGTCCGGACACTACGTCTATGGGCGTTTTTATCGTTCTCCATACGCTTTCATGATAAAGTCAACAATAGGCTGAGGATCAGTCAGGCTATGCGGGTGGTGGCCTACGCCGGGTTTGTGGATCACCTGAATGTTTCCGCCGGCTTCTTTCACCTTCTTTTCAAATAACTCCGTGTTTTCCGAGACCGGAACCACATCATCTGAATCTCCCACGACATGCAGCATGGGAAAGCCTGCTTTGACGATCTTATTGACCAAATCAAGCGGATTTCCCTTGAAGGTCATTGCGTCCGCATCTGTATTCAGATTAAAGTCCTTTTTAAAAATTTCCCAGCTTTCCTGATGTCCCTTGCCTT
>CAZOYZ010000461.1:0-4451 GCA_964584045.1 uncultured Prolixibacteraceae bacterium
TTTTGCCGGTTAATGCCGGCGGTAAGCTCGATTTTTCCTGCATCTCTTTCGCAGAGGGCGTCGGCAGCATTTTTAACCAGATTGTTCAGAACCTGGGAGATCAGGTTTTCGTCGGCCAGAATTTTCAGGTCAGGATTTTTAACCGCTATGCTGTAATTGATTTGCTTTTCTTTGCAGGCGTTTTGATTCAGCGTCAGGGTCCTTTCCAGCAGCGGACCCACTGCCGTCGGTTTTTTTTCGGGTTTTGGAAGACGGGTGAGTTCCCGGTATAACTCGACGAAATGGATCAGCCCTTTTCCCTGTTCCCTGATGACTTCCAGCCCGCGGATGGTATTTTGAATGGTTTTTTCACTGATGTCCTCCTTCGAAATAATCTTCCCTCCTTTCAGGTAATAGCTGCTAAGGCTCTCCGAGAGGGAGGTCACGGGGGCTATGGAGTTCATGATCTCATGAGTCAGTACCCGGATCAGCCTTAACCAGGAGTCCAGTTCCTTCTCATCCAGTTCCTGGTTGATATCCTGCACAGAAAGTAACATGAGCTGCTGATCCTTGCTTTTGAAGGACGTGGCTTTGATCAGCAGGTTGACCTGTCCGTTTTTCCCGTTAAAGGAAACCACCTTTTGTTCGTGCTGCTGGATTTGTTTGAAGAGAACTGCCAAACCGAGGTCGACTTTTTCGATCTGTTTCAGATGGGTCAGTTGTTCCATCCCCAGTAGACGTTTGACAAAGCCGTTGGCATGGACAACAAAACCATTTCTGTCGAAGGTTAAAATTCCGGTTCCGACGTGTTCCAGTAACGCCCTGAAATATTGTTCCTGTTGCTGATTGGTGATCCTGATCTGCTGGATTTGCCTGTTGATGTTGTTCAGGTTTTGATTAAGCTTTTCCAGGATCCTGTCTCCCTTGAGAGCAGGATACGTAAGGCTGTAATCTTCATTTTTAACTGCTTCAAAAAAGTAATTGATCTGCTCATTTACTCTGTTTTGGTAACGGATCAGGTTAATAACCAAAATGGTCAGCATCAGGCAAAGGCCTGCACAGACCAGTAACCCCTGTCCTGAAGTCAGGCAGGCGCCAATCCCGAGGGAGGCAAAAATGATCAGAAAGATCCGGAACAGAATATTGAGCAGGTAGGATTTGTTCATCAGAGACCGATTTTCTTTATTTTATTGTACAGTGTTTGCCGGGTAATCCCTAACTGGTCGGCTGCGGCACTCACGTTGCCCGGATTTCTTTCAAGGGCAAGGAGGATTAACCTTTTTTCCATTTCATCCAGCCTTAATGTATCCGCCTCAGGTCTTGCTCCGGTCAGGGGTCTGAGGAAGAAATCATCTGCTTTCAGCACGTTATTTTCACTTAAGATCACGGCTTTTTCGATACTGTGCTCCAGTTCACGGATATTTCCCGGCCAGGAATATTTCAGCAGTTTCTCCTGCGCCTGATGGTTTAATTTCAGGGAAGATTTGTCGTATTTCCAGGCATATTTTTTCAGGAAGAAATCGGCCAGGGCCAGAATATCATCACCCCGGTCGCGCAAAGGCGGGACTTCAATCTGGATCGTGTTGATCCGGTACAGCAGGTCCTCACGGAAAAGGCCTTTTATTACAAGGGCCGACAGATCTTTATTGGTTGCACAAATCAGCCTGATGTCAATGGGTATGGGCTGGTTGGAACCGATCCTGGTGATTTCACGGTTTTGCAGGGCGGCGAGCAGCTTGGCCTGCAAATGAAAAGACAGGTTTCCGATTTCATCAAGGAAAAGGGTTCCTTTGCCGGCCACCTCGAATTTACCGGCCCTGTTTTCCCGTGCATCGGTAAAGGCTCCTTTTACATGGCCAAACAGTTCACTTTCGAATAACGTTTCACTCACTGCGCCCATATCCACGCTGACCATTATTTCATCGCAGCGGTCCGAAAGCCGGTGAATTTCCCGGGCAACGAGTTCTTTCCCTGTTCCGTTCTCTCCGGTAATCAATATATTGGTAGTGGTTTTGGCTACTTTCCTGACGATTTTAAGCACCTGCATCAGTTCGGGTGACGAACCGATGATGTACTTCTCATCCTGAGTCATGGCTTTTTTGAGCTCTTTTTCTTTCAGTCGCAGATCTTTCACTTCGCCCTTCGACAGACTTAACTGGATGGCTGAGCGTACCGTTGCCAGCAGTTTGACGTTCTCCCAGGGTTTTAAAATAAAGTCGGTCGCACCCGCTTTCAGCGCCTTTACGGCAAGCTCTACATCGCCGTAAGCAGTGATCATGACCACCGAAAGGTCGGGATGCTGTTCCCTGATCTGCTGAAGCCAGTAAATACCTTCATTGCCGGTATTCACGCCGGCGTTGAAATTCATATCGAGCAACACCAGATGATACGGGTTCTTCCGGAGTTCGGAAATAAGAAGATTCGGATTCGACAGACTAAAGATCCGGTCATATTCTGCGGAAAGCAAAATCTCCAACGCGCTCAGCACACTTTTGTTGTCATCGACAATGAGGATATTTCCTTTGGGCATTTTTTTGATTAAATTTAAAGGATCGACGGCCCCGACGCAACAACTTGTAAAAATTTTTTACAAAATGATGTTAATCTTTTTTACAGCTTGTTTGGTGGTTTAACTTTTATCGTCCATTCAGCCAGTATGTTAAAATTGTGGCATTGAAATGGTGCAATAACGGTAAAGTAAATGAGTTGCAAGAATGGACGGAAAAATGATCCTGACGATACTGATCTTAACGGTTTATGCTCCGGGACTGCCGGCCCAGGAAAACTGGGATCTGGAACGATGTATAAATTATGCATTGGAAAATAACCTGACCCATCACCTCTATGAACTTGATGAACATACCGCAAGGATCGATGCCACTCAATCCAGGTTGAATTTATTACCTTCGATATCGGCATCCACATCTTCTTCAATTAACTATGGACGTTCGGTGGACCCGAATACCAATGACGTGGTGAATACTGATTTCTTCAACAATTCGGGTTCGCTCAGTTCCGGTATCGGATTGTTCCACGGTTTTATTCAAATGAACAGGATCGCGTATACCAAATTCAGGTTGCAGGCGTCCAGGTGGAAAAAAATCAATTACCGGGACGACCTGGCATTCGATGTTCTGACATCCTATTTTGATGTGATTTATTATCAGGGAGTGGTGGAGATCACCAGGGAACAGCTCGAATTGTCGAAATATAATCTGAAAAGAACAGAAACGCAAATAGAGACAGGTATGAAGGCCCGGACCGATCTGGCCGAAATGCAGGCAACCTATGAAAAAGAGATGCTCAATCTCATCCAGTATGAGAATAAGCTGGAGCAGGTCAAAATGCAATTGGCTCAGTTGATGAACTTACCGGCCGGTCAGTTAAAGGCTGTTCATATCGTAAAAGACCAGGAGGAACCTGCGGCTCTGATCCCGTTTCAGCTGGCTGCAGACTCCCTCTTTGGTGAATTTGTTCAGCTTTCACCCTATGTAAAAATGGCTGAAGCAGAGCTGAAGGCTGCATCCAAAGGTGTGGCGATTGCCCGGGGGCAGTATTTCCCTTCCGTCAGTCTGGGCGCTTCGGTCAGTACCGGCTATTACGAAACCAATCAGGATGAGGACGGAAATACGATCCCGTTCAGCGAGCAGGTAGATAATAATATGAATGAATATGTCGGGGCGTCACTTTCCGTGCCGATATTCGGAAGGAATGAAGTCCGGAATGAAGTCAGAAAGGCAAAGCTAGCCAGGGAGCAGGCGAGTGTTCAACTCGATCTTTACCGGCAGACGGTCTACTACGAATTGGTGAACAATACACGTGATCTGTATGCTTTGTCGAGGGAATACCTGCAAACAAAAAAGCAGCTTGAAGCGAATGAGCTGGCTTATCAAGTCGCTCAGCGGAAGTATGATGAAGGATTGATCGATGTCATTGAACTGCTGACGGTAAAGAACCGGGTCGGCGAATCAAAAAGTCAGCATTTGCTGGCCGGATTGCAAAGGCAGATCAAGTCCAGGGTCATCGATTTTTACAGGGGGATCAGGTTCTGGGAGAGTACGGAACCGGAAATGGGAGACCGGACACCGGACACCGGAGACGGGAGAACGGGTACAGGAGTTGGAAAGCAAGACAGAGGCACACAGATCGGAATCTGGCCCTTGGAACGTAGTTGAATAACAAACAATCGAATAACTGATAGCATTCCGGTTCCCGGTTTCCGGCCTCCGGTCTCCATCAAAATAAATTTTGCGTATGTCAATGGACAGAGTCATAGAAAAGAAAAAAGGATTAAAGATGAAGCACGTCTACATCGGTGGAGGTGTGATCATTTTTGGATTCCTGATCTACCAGGTTTTATTTGCCGGTCATGAATCAGTTTTCCGGGCTGAGAAAGACAAACTGACGATCAGCACGGTCGAAGATGGGTTATTTAATGATTACATCACCGTGATCGGCCAGGTGGAACCGAT
>CAZOYZ010000462.1:0-1341 GCA_964584045.1 uncultured Prolixibacteraceae bacterium
GACCTCACAAAATTCAGCCTTATTTAGACTTAATTCAAGTAGTGATAACCCCCAAAAAAAGGTCTTAATCAGCTATATCGTTCATTTTTAATGTTTTAAAAATATGTTTTACAGCATAAAAAAAGTGTAAGATGGGTAAAATCCCCCATTCTTTTTTTGAACAAAACAAAAAAAAGGGTTGAAAGGAGCGGATCTCCCCACGTGTTGTGGTCTTATGTTTATGAAATAAAGATCAGATTTCGCGTGTTATTGGATGATACCCATTTTTTTCATGAGGAAACTGGCGTTCATGGTGCGTGTGACACCCTCATGCAGTTTATAATCGAAGGTCAGTTTCTGTCCGGTTAAGTGAACTTCGAAACATTGATTGACGATATTTTGGGGATAGACTTCTGCCAGCTCGGTCAGGGCCAGGTCGTGGGTCGCCACAATACCATTCGCCCGCAGCCCGATCAATTGCTTAATGAGTGCTTTCGAGCCGGTTAGTTTGTCTTTTGAATTAGTGCCTTTGAGCATTTCGTCGATGAGAATGAAAAGGGGCGCTCCAAGACGTAAGCGGGAAAGTATTTGCCGGAGACGGAGCAGTTCGGCAAAGAAATAGGATTCTTCTTTTCCGAGATTATCAGTCATGCGCATGTTGGTAAACAGTTCTACCGGTTTCATCGTTAATGCTGTCGCGCAGACACGGCAGCCATTCATGGCCAGGATCATATTCACTCCTATCGTTCTCAGAAAGGTACTTTTGCCTGCCATATTTGCTCCGGTCACGATGACGATCTTTCCTTCTCCGTTCATCCGGAAATCATTCCCGATCCTTTTTGCAGGTTTAATAAGAGGATGGGCCAGATCATTTGCTGAATAACAGAATTCTTTTCGTTCAAAAAGAGGCAAGGCCCATTCCGGATGATTGTAGTTCAGGTTTGCCAGGCTTGACAAGGCATCCAACTCATAAATCGCGTCAAACCATATCATGATCTGATCTTTATATTTTTGCTGCCATTGGTTAAGCTGGCAGATGCAGACAAGATCCCAGAGAAAGACGGGCTCGCCGAACATCGCGAAAACGATATTTGAACGGTAATCAAAGCGCGACATGGTCCGTTTCAGGTCTGCAATCGCAGCGCTTGCGCTTTTCCCGTCGTAAAACAGGCATCCCTGTTTATTTTGTAACAGTTCCGATTGAAATTCTTCCTGCTCGGCCAGTCGAAGCAGGTCTACATAATTTTCGAGAATCTTCGTTTGATTTCCAAAAAGCTGATAAAATGAATAAATCGTCTTCCGGTACTTGTAAAGGATCAGCATATTGCAGAAAACCGGTAATAAAAAGAAGATCCAGGGTAT
>CAZOYZ010000462.1:1441-4450 GCA_964584045.1 uncultured Prolixibacteraceae bacterium
CCGAAAAGATCCAGATCAAAAGAATAAGGATGATCCGGATCAATGAATTCTGCTCCGTCGTCAAACTGATCATACACGTCATCGAGCGCAAGGCGTTCATCCTGATTGATTCTGATAAGGCGGGCGTAAAATGCTTTTTCCTTTTCCTTTTTCACGAAGCTCTTAATGCCGATAAAGAATATTGTGAGCAGCAGTATGGCCAATCCCCAGGCCAGGTATGGAGAGATCCTGAGAAGAAAAGCGAGGGAGCCAATGGCTCCTGTGAAAGCTGTCAGTCTCAGAAAGGCCAGTTGCCGGATAATTTTTTTTGTCCCGGATAACTTTTCGGCATCCCGGGCCAGAAACTGATCATATTCCTGAAGGAGATCCTGCATGCTCAGATCCAGTTAAAATGCTGGAGTCTGTTCACAATCAGGAATGTGATCAGGATCATCGTACCGAGTACGATCTCCACATAAGTGAGTTCCTTGTTGTCCAGACGGGTTTGTGTGAGTTTGGGACTTCTTAAAAGCAGGAAGTTCTTTTCGAGCAGCATGAGTAATTTAAACGTGGCAAAACCTAGTAATATACCGAATGTCATCCCGGCAAGAATGTCGGTCGGATAATGTAATCCCAGGTAGATCCGGGTATAGCTTACCAGGGTGGCCCAGGAGAGGATGATCAGGTTGTAACGTGAATTCCGGAACAGCAGTGCCGTAAAGATGGCGACGGTAAAGGTATTGGATGCATGTGAGGAAAAAAAACCATATTGTCCTCCCTTGGTGACCACATAGTGGACCAGGTTTTGCATGTCCGGGTCATGTGTCGGACGTAGTCGCTGAACAGCATCTTTTACCAGATTGGCGGTTTGGTCGCTGATCAGGATGGCCAGAGCTATCAGTACCAGGATCACCAGCGATTTAGCCCCGTATTTTTTTATGATAAAATAAATCAGCGGAAGGTAGAACAAGACCCAGAATCCCGTGCCGGTGAAAAAGGCCATCGCGGCATCCCAGAACGGGGTATGGCTCCCGTTAAAATAGAGAAAGAGAGACCGGTCAAGTTCGGTGATGGTATCAATCAGTGCGGTCATGAGCGATTTAAAATTTGCCAGATTTTGTCTTTTAATGCGGGGATTCCCAGTCCTGTGACGGACGAAATAAAATCATGGGGAATATCATGTAATTCGCGGCTGATTTCCTTTTTCAGGTCATCGTCAAGGAAATCGGATTTGCTGATTACCAGGAACCGTTCCTTATCGAGCAGTTCCGGGTTGTATTTACCCAGTTCATCCAATAAAATAAAATATTCCTTTTTATGATCTTTGCTGTCGGCAGGCACCAGGAACAATAACATGGCATTTCTTTCAATATGCCTTAAAAAGCGCAGGCCCAATCCTTTTCCGAGATGGGCCCCCTCGATGATCCCGGGAATGTCGGCCATTACAAACGACTTTTGGTCGTGGTAGGAAACAATTCCCAGGTTTGGTACAAGCGTAGTGAAAGGGTAATCTGCGATCTTGGGTTTTGCAGCAGAAACAACCGAAAGCAGGGTTGATTTTCCCGAGCTGGGGAAACCGACGAGGCCCACGTCTGCCAATACCTTTAGTTCCAGGATCTTCCATCCTTCTTCGCCGGATTCCCCGGGTTGTGCATATCGCGGGGTTTGGTTGGTTGCCGACTTGAAATGGACGTTGCCGAGTCCGCCTCGTCCGCCCTTGGCAAGAACGCGGGTTTCTCCGTCACGTGTTATCTCGAACAGAAATTCACTGTTTTCGGCATCTCTTGCCACGGTGCCCAAAGGCACTTCAATGATCACATCTTCACCGTCAGCCCCGAAACTTCCCTGTGCGCCTCCCGGTTCGCCATGTCCTGCAAAAATATGCTTTTGATAACGGAGATGGAGCAGGGTCCACATCTGGGCATTTCCTTTCACGATCACATGGCCTCCGCGCCCCCCGTCGCCACCGTCAGGTCCTCCTTTCGGGACATACTTTTCACGTCTCAGGTGAGCTGAACCTGATCCTCCGTTCCCTGAACGGCAGAATATTTTAATATAGTCGACGAAGTTGCTTTCAGCCATTTTTCTTATGAATTGCCGGCGTGCAAGTTAAATAAAAAAGACGAAACAAACACTCATGAATCATTCAACAATCACCTGGTGCCCGGATCAAAAAGAACCGACGGTCTCCTGTAAGCGGCAGGCAATCTCATCAATCGATCCCATTCCGTTTATGCCGAAATATTTATTTTGAGCGGCATAATATTCTTTCAGAGGAACTGTTTTTTCGTTATAGACATTGATCCGGTTCTCAATGACGGCCAAATCCTGATCATCCGGGCGGCCGGAAGTGACACCCCGCTTTTTAAGACGCGTGATCAGTTCTTCTTTATCAACTTCGAGTGAAAGCATGCCCGATACAGGAGTGCCACTGCTGCTTAAAAGCGCATCCAATGCTTCTGCCTGGGCAACTGTCCGCGGGAAACCGTCAAAAATGAAACCTCTTGCAGCAGGATGATCGTTCAGCATATTTTTTATCATGCCGATCACGACGGAATCGGGCACCAGCTCTCCTTTTTTCATAAAGCGTCCGGCTTGCATTCCAAGCGGCGTCGAGCCGGCAATCTCCCGGCGCAACAGATCGCCTGTTGATACATGAACCAATCCAAAGTGTTGAATTAAAAATTCGGCCTGCGTCCCTTTTCCTGCCCCCGGAGGTCCAAAAAGTATGATGTTTAACATGCTGCCCTGATATATTTGGTTAAACAGATTTATACAAGTCGATCAGATTACGTCCTCTTCCCTCATAGTCCAGTCCGTAACCGACAATGAAATCGTCGGGAATTTCCATGCCAACATAATCCAAATGAACCTCCACCTTCAGGGCGTCCGGCTTCACTAATAAAGTTGCCACCTGAACTTCTGCCGGATTCATAGTTTGGATTTTTGCTGTAATCTTGCTGATGGTAATGCCCGAATCGACAATATCTTCCAGAATAACTACGGTTCTTCCCGTAAGTTCCTCATTCA
>CAZOYZ010000463.1:0-4392 GCA_964584045.1 uncultured Prolixibacteraceae bacterium
TCCGGTTATGGTCGCGCTACAAAAGGGGCAGCGCAGGCATTAAAAGGAAAAGTGCTGCTCTTCAATAAACAGTATCCGGAAGCAGCAGCTCAGTTTGAAGCGGTGATCGCAGGGGGAAAATATGCCCTTTATCCAAGTTATGAAAACCTGTTTAAACCAGGTGGTGACGCAAGCAACGAAATGGTCTTTGCCATTCAGAATATTGGAGGCGTCGGACAGGATTTCGGTATGCCAACCACCTTCTATATGGGAACCCGTTCTTCGTTTGGAAGTTGCTGGGACAACGTGACCGTAGCCACCGACTTTGTCGATTCCTATGAATACCTGGATGGCAGGCCGTTTAACTGGGAAGACTGGGTGCCGGGGTTTACAACAAGTACCGCTGTCAAGGACGCCACTTTCCGCGCGACATTGTCGGCCGACCGGAAAACAGTCACTGCATACCCCGCTGCAAAGGAAACTTTACTGGAAATGTACAGCCAGCGTGATCCCCGCATGCAGCAATCGCTTATTCTTCCTTACACGTGGTACAAAGGGTGGGTCTCCAATGCGAAGAAAGACTGTGAATACGTGATCGCGACCGGCGTGAACGAAGCGAATGGCTTTATTCGCGTGAACAACAGCTGGGAGATTTACCTGTGGCGCAAATTTGTAGCTGAATATGATATGAACGGGGCTATTAATAACAGGGAAGACACACCGATCAATTTCCCGTTGATCCGGTATGCAGATGTCCTGCTGATGCTGGCAGAATGTTACAACGAACAGAATAAGCAGGATGATGCCGTCGATCTGATCAACGAGGTCAGGGCCCGCGTGGGAATGCCCGGCATTAACAGCGGTCCTGCCTGGCTGGCCGCAACTACCAAAGAGCAGGTGTTTGAACGGATCAAACACGAACGTGCCGTGGAACTGGCGGCAGAAGGACATCGTTTTGGAGATTTCAAGCGCTGGGGATTGCTGGAAACGCTGAACGGGAAAGCTGAAAAAAGCTTCACCGGTAAAACTTATTATACTAAAGTAGTACGTGAAAGAGATTACCTTTGGCCGATCCCCCAAACAGAAATGGATCAGAATCCCAACCTTACCCAAAATCCGGGATGGGAATAAAGCCTGACCTGCCTGATCCTGTTTTATTTTGAAAACAGGAAGAATACATAAAAAGGGGTTGCCCCGATTCCCGGGAGCACCCCTTTAACCTGAAAATTTCATCAGTAATGAAAAAAATCGTATTAATGATCCTGTTTCTTAGCGCGTTTTTAAGTCAGGCGCATGAGTACAGGAATATTCTCCGGCAGGAAACAGACGTTAATGGGCTGAAGAATATGCTGGCGTTGGATCAAAAGTGGATAAAATATCCGGCATATGCTGATCGCGAAGGATGGGACAGGTTATCGGGTGATTTTAAAGATGAGATCATTCAACGAGGGGAAAAAGCGCTGAATTACGAGTGGAAGGTGGTGAAGGCCACGGACTACCTGGAATTCGGGAGGAGCGGTTCCAGGCAGGTCATGGAAGAACCTTTCGGCGATAACAACAGCGCCCTGTCTGCTTTGGTACTTGCCGAACTGACCGAAGGTAAAGGACGTTTCACAGATCAGATCATCAATGGCATCTGGCATACCTGTGAAATGACATCCTGGGGCCTCTCTGCCGTTGTTGGCCTGCCCTCCTTTAATGATCAAATTATTGATCTTACATCAGGAGATCTGGGATCTTTCCTGGCCTGGACCTGCTATTTCCTGAAAGATGAACTTGACAAAGTGAACCCGTTGGTTTCTGAACGGATAAGGGAGAATATCCGGAGGCGTATACTTGATCCCTATCTGGACAGGGATGATTTTTGGTGGCAGGCATTTCATGCCGCACCCGAAACAATGGTCAACAACTGGAATCCCTGGTGTAATTTCAACGTGCTGACATGTTTCCTGCTTCTAGAGAATGACCCTGTCCGACTGGCGGAAGCCGTTTACCGGACGATGACTTCGGTGGATCAATACATCAATTACGTAAAAGGAGACGGAGCCTGCGAAGAAGGTCCGTCCTACTGGGGACATGCTGCCGGGAAACTGTATGATTATTTGCAGCTGTTAAGTGCGGCGACCTCCGGAAAGGTTTCCCTTTTTGAGTTACCGTTGATCAGGAAAATGGGAGAATATATTGTTGAATCGTATGCCGGCGATGGCTGGGTTGTGAACTTTGCAGACGCTTCAGCCAGGAACAGCGGAGATAAAGGCCTGATCTTCAGATACGGAAAAGCAGTTGGCAGTCAGGTCATGATGCAATTCGCAGCCTGGCTTCACAGGCAGGATCCCGCACCGGATTATGATGCCGGACGTGATATTTACCGGACACTGGAAAATCTTTATTTTGAAGGGGAACTGGCAGATACACAGGCAGCCCTTCCCCGGATTGGTTCAGTCTGGTACCCCGAAACGCAGTTTTGTTATATACATGACCTGTCCGGATTCTTTTTTGCTGCCAAGGGCGGCTTTAACGGCGAAAGTCATAACCACAATGATGTGGGTTCTTTCATCCTTTATTACAACCAGGTACCGGCGATCATTGATGCCGGGGTAGGTACCTATACCCGCCAGACATTCAGCCATGAACGATACAGTATCTGGACCATGCAGAGCAACTACCATAACCTGCCCCTCATTAACGGCGTGGCTCAGGCGCCGGGGTCAGCTTACCGGGCAGAAAAAGTAAGCTTCGACCCGGACCGGTCAACGTTTTCTCTTGACCTGGCAAAGGCATATCCTGCTGAGGCCGCCGTCCAAACCTGGGAAAGAAGCTATCACCTGAACTCAGACGACGGATTGATCATTCAGGATACATTCAGCCTGAAAGAGGCGAAACAGCCCAATCAGTTGAATTTCCTCACATGGGCTGAGCCTGATCTCACACATCCGGGAATGGTGATCCTCGAAAAAAATGGTATCAGATTAAAGCTGCTTTACCATATGGACCGATTCAGTCCTAAAGCGGAAATGATCAGACTGACAGACAAACGCCTGTCGGATGTCTGGGGAGATCAGATTTATCGCTTATCTTTGACTGCCGTTAAGATGAAGCTTTCGGGAAAGTACAGGATCAGGATCACCGGCGATGAAGTACGAAATCCCGATAACCCGGATTAAAAAAATAGATCGTTCGCATATTTGTACCAAACACAAGAACAGATTACATCCACATGAAGATAAAGAGGATTTTTTTTGTATTGATCATTTGTTTGTTATATATGAAACTCAACGCAGTTTCAATTTCAGAAACTGCCGTTCTCAAAGCTGCAGAACGGGTTTTTGACTGGCAGCAGCAGCATCCTACAGGTGCAGATCTGTGGGATTGGGAATATGGGGCTTATTATTCCGGATTGGCCGCTCTGTACAAGGCAGACCCCAGGATCAAATATCTGAAGGCGATGACCGATATGGGCAACCGGTATAAGTGGGCGGTCCGGCCGCGGCCATACGACGCCAATGTGTTGGCGATTTCACACATGTACCTGGATTTGTATTCGCTGATCGGTGATCCTGAAATGATCGATAAAACGGTTTATTGTCTCGACGCCAGTTTTCACCGTACCCCCCGTGAACCCGATGTCACATTTTCCGGCAATCGTTATTGGTGGAGTTGGTGGAGCTGGTGCGATGCGCTTTTTATGGCTCCGCCTGCGTTTGCCAAATATGCTCAAATATCGGGTGAAATCAAATACCTGGATAAAATGAATGAATTGTGGACTATCACTCATAACTATTTATACGATAACGATGAGCATCTTTATTTTCGCGATGACCGGTATTTCTCGCAAAAGACCCCGGGAGGCAAGAAAGTGTTTTGGTCAAGAGGAAATGGCTGGGTCATGGGAGGGCTTGCAAAAGTACTGGAGGTGATGCCCGGGAATTACCCCAAACGAGCATTTTATGAGAATTTATTTCAGGAGATGGCGGCAAAAATTAAGCAACTGCAATTAAAAGAAGGGCACTGGTCCAGCAGTTTGCTGGACAGTTCCCATTTTGGAGGCATGGAGTCGAGCGGAACAGCGTTCTTTTGCTATGCCCTGGCTTACGGCATAAACAGCGGATTGCTCGAGCGGACTGAGTATGAGAACACCGTCGTAAAAGCCTGGATGTTCCTGGTTGGGAATATCGACAAAGACGGAAAACTTGGATACGTTCAGCAGGTGGGCGACGCTCCTGATGCGGTCAAGCCCGGCGACAGCGAAGCCTATGGCTCAGGAGCGTTTTTGATGGCGGCAAGTGAAGTATACCGGATGATCAAAAAATAAAACACGTGAAAAAAATTGAACTGGGGAAAACCGGAGAATCCGTCAGTTGTATGGCATTGGGAACGATGTATTTTGGTTCAAAAACTGACGGGAGTACCTCC
>CAZOYZ010000464.1:0-1503 GCA_964584045.1 uncultured Prolixibacteraceae bacterium
AATATAACGGTTAGCTCCGCAATAATTGTGCAAAACTTTAAAAAGAGTTATCTTTGCAGCAAATATTTATATACCTCAGGTGGTCGGAAGGTTTCGGAGGGGAGTGCCATCTTGTTATAACGTGAAACGGGACTGACTGGTTTTGACAGCGTGTAGAAGAGGTATGTAAGCATGCCGAGCTTTGGTTGTTGGCTCGTAAATCTCAATGATCGAACCATTAATTGGCGAAAATAATTACGCTCTTGCTGCGTAACCGAATTACAGTAGGTTAAACGCTTAATCCCTGCACAAGGTGCGGGGACAAGACATCACCCGGATGCCCTGCTCTGAGGCTATCCGAACCGGTGGTGCAAGAAATTCAGAGATAGCAGGCCGGTCGCTTCGCCCGGCATGTGAAACTTAAGAAGCTAAGGTAAGGATCGGTGGCCCTGATCCAGTCCCTGCACGAAAATCAAGTCGGGGCTAAGCATGTAGAAAGCATATGGCTTCCGCGTTTGGACGCGGGTTCGACTCCCGCCAGTTCCACAAACAAAGCCACTCAAAATTCATGTTTTGAGTGGCTTTGTTATTGAAAGCAGAAATTGGTTCTGGTCTGTTGTGTTATGTTCTGATTTTTTTTAATTTTGGCAACAGTGAACTAATCGATCATCATCTAAACTCATTATTATGGAAAAAATCAGCAAAGCATTACTGTTCAATGCAAGTTGTCTTGCGCTTGTTGTTACAGCCCTCGCATTTGGTACCCGCGGTGGTTTTATCGCGCCCTGGATGGAAGAATTTAGTCTTTCAGGCGCTCAGGTTGGCTGGATCGTCGGCACCGCCTTTTGGGGCTTTACCCTGGCCATGCTGATCCTCGGTCCCCTGGTCGACGTGATGGGGATCAGCCGTGTGATCGCCGTTGCATTTATCTGTCACCTGATCGGCCTGACGATGACAATTTTCGCTAATGGTTTCTGGACCCTGTTTTTTTCGACCATGTTTATCGGGATTGCCAACGGGAGCGTGGAGGCAGCATGTAATCCTCTGATTACAGCTATTTATCCTGACGATAAGACTGCAAAGCTCAACCGGTTTCACATGTGGTTCCCTTCGGGCATCGTTATTGGTGGTTTGCTGGTGTATTTTCTGAACAAGGCTGGTATCGGATGGCGCTGGCAGACTGCGGCCATGCTGATCCCCACTTTAGGCTATGGCTTGATGTTCCTGGGCAAGAAGTTCCCGGCCACTGAGCGGGTCGCCACGGGCGCGACCTATAAGGATATGCTGAAAGCCTGCATTTCCCCGCTTTTCCTTTTCATGGTGTTTTGCATGTTTTTCACGGCAGCCACCGAGCTGGGAACAAACCAATGGATTGCTGCTTTGCTGGAGTCGGTCGAAGCTCCGGGTATTTTACTGCTGGTTTGGGTGTCCGCAATTATGGCGTTAGCACGATTAGTTGCCGGACCTGTCGTTCATAAACTTTCAGGGATTGGCGTATTGCTCTTTTCTGCGGTTTTTGCAGGG
>CAZOYZ010000464.1:1603-4391 GCA_964584045.1 uncultured Prolixibacteraceae bacterium
CGCTCGGCAAAGTCTCAAACTCGGTTTGGTCTTTGCTCTCGCTTAATCAAAACGTTCACCTTTTCTCAAAGGCTTTGGGCCGTTACCGGTTTCAGAAAGGAAATTCTTCCAGTGATCCTTCCTTCGATTCTTTGATTTCAGGTTTTTGAGCGATCTGTTGTACGGCAAGTCCATCCACATAAATTGCCCTGTGCGGCCTGACCGGGCAGGCGTGTTCGCATGCCCCGCAGCCCACACAGATTTCCGGTTCCACCTCAGGGATGTTGAGGGTCTCTTTATACGGAACCATTTTGACGGCTTTGGTCGGACAATGTTCCGAGCAGGCGCCGCACAAGGTCTCGTCGGTATAGACAACACAGTTTTCCTTGATAAACTTCACTACTCCAACCTGCGTGACGTGTTTTTCTTCGATGGTTAAAGGAAGGATTGCTCCCGTTGGACAAACCTCACCACAAACGACACAATCGAAATTGCAGTAACCCGATGCCGGATCCATGTAGGGCTGCAGGAAGCCCTCCAGTCCGTATTGCAGCAATGAGGGTCTTAGAACGCCATTGGGGCAGGCGCCCACGCATAAATGACAAGCGGTACAGGAATTATTGAAGTGTCTCAGACTCACCGATCCCGGGGGTGAGCAGGGGAATTCCTTCTTGACCGGGATCAGGTTATCGCCTTGCTTTTCCTCTATTTCAGTTGCTGAAATTCCGAGCATAGCTCCTGTTAAGACCAGCGAATCGGAGATAAACTGCCTTTTCGACTGGTTGACCGGGTTATTTCTTCCCGGAACCTGAACAAAAGGCTCGCGGGGTTCTTTGTTTTTTAGCGAAAATGATAAACGGTAATTGATGCTTCTGTCGTTGCAGGCATGGAGGCAGTTGAAACAGCCCACACAGCGGCTGAAGTCGACCGACTGATCTTTCAGATTGATGCACTGTGATTTACAGGCAATGGCGCATTTCGCGCATTTTGTACAGGTACTCTGGTCAATTTTGATCTTAAAGATTGAAAAACGGGACAGCAGGCCGAGAAAAGTTCCGACAGGACACACGGTGTTGCAATAAAGTCGTCCCCATTTGGAGGCCAATACAATGATCACTCCCAGGATAATAACTGAATAAGCAACAGCAGGGATATCAAAGGGAGCCAGTTGTTCGGGCGACATGGCGTAAATCTTCATTTTGATCAGAAGTTCAGCCACCATATTATTTGCTGAAATATACATGGGCCGGCCCAGATTGGAGAAAATACGTCCGAAGTTGCTGTACGGGTCAAGCAGTCCGGTAAGGGTCATGGTTCCGAACAGTAAGGGGATTACGGCGACCGCAAGAAATAAATACCTCAGCAGATTTTTTGGCTTCCCGTATTTAAACCGGGCTTTCTTTCCCCTGAATTTTTTTGAAAAAAAACTGATCACATCCTGAATGATGCCGAGGGGACAGACCATTGAGCAATATACCCGGCCAAAGATCAGCGTAATAAGAATTACGATGATAAATCCGGCCGAGATCAGCCCGGCCATGGTCAGGAATTTGGTTACCGAAGGAACGAACTGCAGGTAAGTGATGGCCTGGTACCAGGGAGAAGTCAGATTCTGCCTGAAATCCAGGAAAATAAATGCTACAGCCAACAAGGTCATTATCGAAACAATGATCCTGAAAGGTTTCCAGAGCCTGGTCATCTTTTAATCAAACGGTTAGACGGTTAATATTGAGCTTGTCAAGATCCATCGTGCCCAGTCCCAGTTCCACCGCTTTACCCATATAGGCAATTGAAGAAGGTTCCACACCGAATAATTTAATTGCTGCAGCGTCGACTGCAATAATATCGGTTGAAATGAGCTGTGCTTTCATCGTGATGGTATCTTCGACCGAGACCCCTCGGGGACCGTTTTTCTTCATTACCCGGTATGCATCCAGGATGTTCAAATCGGGTTTCCTGAAGGTAGGGAAATCGGCAATACATTGAGGCAGGTCATTACGGTGCCAGTAACCGCGATCCCAGACCACACCCATCATGTTTTTCATAGCAGCTGTAATGGTCGTACTGTTATGGTGCTTTAAAACCGGGACGTTGATGAAGACGTCGCATTGCATGATCAGTTCATGGACTTTTGCTTTTTTAAGGCTTTTGGCATTTTTCAGCTCGACTTCCTGATACATGCTTTCACTTTTGCCGGTCACGATCTTACCGCCCGCATCTTTCACTGCTTTTTCAATTCCGCTGTTGGCATAGCATTTCTGCCAGTTATCGCAGGTATTGTCGAATACGTAAACGTCTTTTGCACCCGCTTGCAGACAATGTTCAACGATTTTGGCAACCAGCTTCGGATTGGTGTCAGCTCCCTTCTCCGGGACTGAATCCCAGCCAATATTTGGTTTGACAACGACCGTCTGATTGGGTTTGACAAATGTTTTCATGCCTCCGAGTGAGGCAATGGCTTTTTCGAACATCACTTCTGCTTCGCCGCCGCGTATGGCCACCATATCATACGGAGACGCAGATTTAAATGCCTTACCCGGGATTACGTTTCCAAATAAATCGGAGTGAAGGCCAATGCCAGTCATCAATCCTGCACCAATTCCCTTGCAAATAAAATCTCTTCGTTTCATAGCCCAATAAGTTAAAGGAACAATTGCGAGGACTAAATTATTATAAATCGCATTGACTCAATTTGCTTTTTTGTTAATGTGCTGTTAATTAGCTAATATGGAAATAGTCTGAATAAAAATAAACTCAACCAATCTTGCGTGTTCGTCTTCTTCATCCTACTCTTGATCGTCATCCGGTT
>CAZOYZ010000465.1:0-1601 GCA_964584045.1 uncultured Prolixibacteraceae bacterium
GAACTTTATTTTCCCGGGGTTTTTACCGATAATGTTCTGCTCCGGCTTTTCCGGATTATTGAACCAGGAACTCATTTTAGAACCCAATCCCGGCGTTTCTTTATGTTCCAGTACCTGATAACCGGTGATGGTTCCGTCCGGACTAAAACCTGCCATGATCTGGATGAACCCTCCAAACCCGTTTTTCGACCAGGTTTTGACAGCTATTCCAACCAGCTCCTTTGTCGGACCGTATGCCGGGAAAATCTCCAGGCTGTCGCCTCCTTCTTTTGGAACCGCCCTGATCACTTTCCCCAGTTCAGTGAACCCGGGCAGAATACTTTTTATGGCTTCATTTTGTGCTTTCATTTTTGACAATTCGATCGCATCAAATGTCATATCCCGGACAAATCCAAGAATAAAAGCGGAAAGGGAAGTGACCAAAAACAAGGTCACCACCATATTCAGGAAAGTCGATTTTTTCTCAGCCATTGTTTTTCTCTCCAAATCGTTTGGGTTTCACATAGGCATTGATCAGCGGTGTGAAACCATTCATAATCAAGATCGCGAACGAAATGCCCTCCGGATATGCTCCGAAATTACGGATCAGGACGGTAATGATCCCGATCCCGGCGCCAAAGATCAGTTGTCCCCTGTGCGACATGGGTGAAGTGACCATATCGGTGGCCATAAAGACAGCTCCCAGGATGGCTCCGCCTGTCAGCAAATGAAAAACCGGCTCCATAAACCGTTCAGGATTGACAATCCACAGAATACCCTGGAAGACAAAGATCGTTCCGAGTACAAATACGGGAATATGCCAGGTAATGACTTTTTTCCAAAGCAGGTATCCGAACCCCATGAGCAGCAGAACTGCTGAAATTTCACCCATCGATCCGGGTATATTTCCGTAAAGCAAATCACTTCCTGAAGGTAATTGTGAAAGAAGCTCACTTACCGGTTGGCCGGTTTTTACTCCTTCCTTTAAAATTCCCAGGGGGGTGGCGGTCGATATGGCATCGGTGACGGCATGCCGACTTACGGGCCAGGTTGTCATTTGCACCGGAAAAGAGATCAGCATGAACACCCGTCCCACCAAAGCAGGGTTAAAAGGATTGTTCCCCAGCCCGCCAAACGACATCTTGGCCACGCCAATCGCCATGAAGGCCCCGGCAATGACCATCCATCCCGGAACAGAGGCCGGCACATTAAATGCCAGCAAAAGGCCTGTCAAGGCTGCGGAGCCGTCGGCCAGATGAGGTTCCTGCTTTAGGATAAAACGCTGAATGACGTATTCAAACGCCATGCATGACAAAACAGCCAACAGGGTAACTTTTACGGCATCCAGTCCAAACATAAACACCGACCAGATCAACGCCGGTGTCAAAGCAAAGATCACCCGGTACATGATTTTATTCACCGAATCGTCCGAGTGCACATGCGGTGAGGGAGATATGGTCAGCAGGTTATTCATAACTTAAAAATGGTCAACTGGTTATATGTTATATGGTTATTGTTCGGCTCATTACTCACTACTCATTACTCACTACTCGCTACTCGCTACTCGCTACTAATTCACTATTTCTTCCGGTTCCGGATGAGCTGTCCGACGGTTCCTTTTC
>CAZOYZ010000465.1:1701-4378 GCA_964584045.1 uncultured Prolixibacteraceae bacterium
CTACTAATTCACTATTTCTTCCGGTTCCGGATGAGCTGTCCGACGGTTCCTTTTCCGAGGCGGATATAGTCAAGGAGCGGACGGTTGGCCGGGCAGGTGTAGCTGCAGGAACCACATTCGATGCAATCCGTCACATGATATTCCTCCGCCTTATCCCAGATTTGTTTTTCGGAGACGGTCATCAGGTAATAGGGCTCCAGTCCCATGGGACAAACCGTAAGACAACGGCCGCACCGGATACAGGCCTGCACAGGCCTCCGTGTTGACTCATCCCGCGGAACAAGCAACACCCCTGAAGTTCCCTTGGTGACCGGTATTTCCGGCGAAGCGACGGCTTTTCCCATCATTGGGCCCCCGCTGATGATCTTGCCGGTATCTTCGGGCAGCCCGCCGGCTGCTTCAATCAAATCCTGAACCGGCGTACCGATGCGGACTAAGAAGTTGGAAGGTTCTTTCACGGATTTTCCGGTCACGGTCACTACCCGCTCCACAAGCGGTTTATTTTTCTGAACCGCTTCATAAACTGCAAAGGCTGTAGCCACGTTATTAACGACAACTCCCACGGAAACAGGAAGGGCCCCCGAAGGCACTTCCCGGCCGGTGACAGCCTTAATGAGCTGCTTTTCACCTCCCTGGGGATATTTCACTTTCAGCGGAACTACCTGAATGGATGGATCAGTTGCCGTAAGCGTGCGCAGATGTCCGATCGCGTCCTTTTTGTTATTTTCAATCCCAATGAAGGCTTTTTTGACCTGCAGGGCATGCATCAGGATCCTGGTCCCCACCAGGATTTCCCTGCCTTTTTCCAGCATGAGCCGGTGATCGGAGGTCAGGTAGGGTTCGCATTCCACACCGTTGATGATCAGGATATCTGCCTTCATCCCTTGCGGAGGCAGCAGTTTCACATGAGTAGGAAATGTCGCCCCACCCATGCCTACGATACCGGCTTCATTAATTTTGTCGATAATCGCCTTACTGTCGGTATCGAACGTTTCGATAAGTTCATCTCCGGTGTCAATACCCTCTTCCCATTCGTCTCCTTCCACGTCGATGAAAACACCTTGCCGGGGATAACCCGATGCATCAGGCAGGAGATCTGTCTTTTTAATGGTCCCCGATACGGATGAATGAATGTGGGCAGAAACAAATCCTCCGGCCCGGGCAATTATTTGTCCGGCCTTCACTTTGTCTCCTTTGTTTACCAGGATCTGTGCAGGTGCTCCAAGATGCTGGGTAACGGGTATAAAAACGCTTTTGGGTAGGGTCAGTTTTCTGATGGCCTTACCGGCAGAAAGCTTATTTTCCGCCGGATGAATTCCCCCGGTTTTAAATGTGTTTAACACGATCGGCCTCCTTATTTTTTTTCACTGTACTCCGTTTTACTTTTTTCTGTGACCCCGGTGTCAGGGGAAACAGCCGTTCCTGTTTCCTGCGCAGGTTGTGGCGGAAGGTCGGTTTTGATCTTTCTTGGCGGGAAATTCACTTCGATGATCGAATTCGTGGGGCAAACCTCCACGCATTTCCGGCATAACCTGCATTTGTCGGAATCGATAAACGCGAGATTATTACCCATGGTGATCGCTTCATACGGACAGACTTTAAAGCATTTGCTGCATCCGATACACGCTACCTCACACGCCTTTTTTGCAACAGCGCCTTTGTCTTCATTCCGGCAGGCTACGTATATTTTCCGGTCTTTGGGTGCTTTCTTCCGCAATTCGATCAGATCCTTCGGACAGGCAGCCACACAGGCTCCGCAGGCTACGCACTTTTCGTCGACAACTTCAGGAAGGCCGGTTAACGGGTTCATATGGATCGCGTCGAAATTGCAGACGACGACACAGTCGCCATGCCCCAGACAGCCAAACCGGCATCCGGTATCTCCGCTGTAGAGACTTGCCTCGATCGCACAGGAAGAAGCTCCGTCAAACAGGTTGATCTTCGGACGGAATTCACAGGTTCCGTTGCAGCGGACAACCGCCACACGCGGTGCCTGCTGAACAGCCTGAAGTCCCAAAATAGCTGCCACATTTTCCATGGTGCCGTTTCCGCCGACCGGACAAAAAAGTTCGGAGAAATCACTTGCTTTAACACAAGCTTCGGCAAATGCCCGGCAGCCGGCATGTCCGCATCCGCCGCAGTTGGCCCCGGGAAGAGCTTGCTCAGCCTGGTCAATCCGCGGATCTTCATGCACTTTAAATTTTTGAGCCACAAAATAAAGGATCACTGCCGATAATGTTCCGATCGCGCTTAAAGTGATCACCGTGTAAATAATGGTTATGCTCATCGTCATTTCTTATAAAGGCTCGATTTGAAAATTGAAACCTCGTTTCAGCCTGTTTCTGAATAAATATACCATTAAATAATAGGGGACCAGGATACCGATTGAAAGAAGTCCGCTTAGACCTTCATTTTCGGTAAGATTTGTCGATATAACCAGCATGGTCATGATCAGTAAAAAAGGCAACAGATAAGCGATGAACAGGGCTTTGAAGCCCTGTGAGGACTTTCCGGTGATCAGCACATGCTGCCCGACCTGAAAACTTCGGCTATCGTGTTCGATTTCAATTTCTTTTTCTGCCATGTCCGCAGCTGAACAAGCTCCTTTGGCATGGCAGGCAGCACATGCCGATTCGGCAATAATACCAACAATGATCCCTTTTTTTGAAAATTCCTT
>CAZOYZ010000466.1:0-4363 GCA_964584045.1 uncultured Prolixibacteraceae bacterium
ACACAGAATTCAGTCGGGTGAGCAGATGGGGTCCTCAACCCCGACCAGGGCTCTTGCAGATGCCTATCGCTATGTGGACGGGCTTCCAATTGATAAATCTCCGTATCACAAACCCAGAACCAATACACTGACGGAATTCGAAAACCGTGATATACGCATGGATGCCACAATATTTAATAAAAAGCATAATTTTGTAGGGGGCCTTTATGTGCCGGGATTTGGGTTTACCCTCAGCGGATATACATATCGGAAATATTTTAATTACGAACCCGATTACCGGCAGGATTTCAGCTTTCTCGATAATATTTTGATTCGTTACGCAGAAGTGTTGTTGACATACGCAGAGGCTAAATTTGAATTGAATAGCAACATTTCAGATGCGGATCTCGATAAATCCATTAACCTGATCCGGGCCAGGGCAAAAATGCCTCCGCTGACCAATAGTTTTGTAGCTGCTAACGGACTGGATATGCGGTCGGAAATCCGCAACGAGCGAAGGGTCGAACTGGCCATGGAAGGAGGGCACCGTTACTGGGATCTGATCCGTTGGAAAACGGCAGAAATTGAGCTACCTAAACCAATACTGGGCGTAAAGCTTTTACCCAAAGAACATAAAAATATTTCAGGTCAGTTGGTAATTGATTCAGATAGTATCGTTGTCGTTCAGGATGCATCAAAAAGATCATTTAACCTGCAGAGGGACTATTTGTGGCCATTGCCCACCAGGGATCTGGGGTTAAATTTAAACCTGACACAAAACCCGAAATGGTAAAAGCCGGTTTATTCGAAAAACAACGTATCTTTTAAAAGATAAAGAAGATTAAACGACAGGATCAGGAGAAGCGGATAATCCCTGAGATGTTCGCTTCTCTTCTTCCAATTTATTCGTAGAAACCATATGGTGCGAAGAATCGGAGATGTCGGAGAAAAGCGTTTCACTAGCTGAATAAATACCCTTGAAGAAGCATAAAAAAGTGTATAAATATCAACGAATCACGGAAGCCAAGATGACCAATCAACGATTTTCTTTGATCTTGTGCGTCGCGTTCGCTTTTCTTTGCGATCATCCTGCAGCGGGCGCTTCCGGGGACGGTGTACCCCTGAAGGTTCATCCGGACAACCCACGTTATGTTACCGACGGATCGGGGAAGGCAATCTGCCTGACCGGATCCCACACCTGGCTCAACTTTCAGGACATCAGGAATATGCCTCCCCTGATCTTCCCCCCTGTTTTCAACTATGAAGAGCATCTCGATATGCTTGGATCGTACCATCATAACTTTATTCGCCTGTGGGTCTGGGAAGAAGCATGGGCGTTGGGAGGGAACACGGTCATCCGGCTGTCGCCCTCGCTCTTCGCGCGCACCGGGCCGGGAAAAGGAAATGACAAGCAGCTTAAGTTCGATCTGACCAAATTCAACCCGGAATATTTTCAGCGCCTGAAGCAACGGATCAGCGAGGCAGACCGGAAAGGGATTTACGTGGGTGTCATGCTTTTCCAGGGATTCAGCGTATCCCGGAAAATAAAGTCCCACTATTTCAGCCCGTGGGCATTTCATCCGTTTAACAAAAACAATAACATCAACGGGATTGACGGCGACAGCGACATGGATGGGGAAGGATACGAAGTCCACTCCCTGCAGGACAGTGCGATCCTGTCCATCCAGAAAGCTTACTTGCGCCGTACCATTGATGAACTGAACGACCTGGACAACATTGTTTATGAAATCGTGAATGAAGGTCACAGGGCTTCAACCGCATGGCAGTGCGAAATGATCAACTATATCCATGAATATGAAAGGGCAAAACCCAAACAACACTTGGTATGGATGACTTTCCAATGGGATGAGATCTCCGGGAAAGGGACCAACAAAGATTTGAGTAACAGTCCTGCCGAGATAATTTCGCCAGGAGCAGACGATAAAAAAAGCTATGAGCTTAATCCTCCCGTCGCCGATGGTTCCAAAGTCATTCTTCTGGATACCGATCATCTTAATCCGGCTCATACGGACAGGCAATGGGTGTGGAAGGTCTTCATGCGGGGATATAACCCGGTCTACATGGATTTTATGGGTACGGATAAAAAGACAACCGATACCAGGATTGCCATGGGGATCATCCGCAGGTTTACCGAAATGATCGACCTGGCCAAAATGAAGCCCGTTGCTGATTCTATGGTGTGCTCTACGGGTTACTGTCTGTATAACGAAGGTCATGAATACCTGATCTATCAACCGGACGAAGAATCTTTCACGGTCAAGCTGCCAAAAGGCGAATGGCAGGTTGAATGGTATGATCCGGTCAACAATCAGGTGACCGGATCAGGGAAAATAGCAGTTGCAGACACCCCCCAGAAGTTTATTCCCCCAAACGGAGGAGAAGCAGTTTTATATTTGCTGACTTTCAAAAAATAGATCCCAAATAGATGAAATTCAGGCGTAATTCGCGTTTAAACAATACTTAAACCCGGTCTAAAAAGTCCAAAATGAAACATGCCGTCGCGAGGAGGTGTGACGAAGCAATCTGTTTTTGTAAGCGGTACAGATTGCTTCGCAATGACGGAACTACTTTTTTAGATGGAACTCATGTTTGTTTTCCTCATTATTCTTCTTTTCTTTGACGACAAAAATCAATTAGGAGACAGAAGATGATCGTGTCACGAAAAAGGTTCATTCTTCGCCAAAAGGTGCATTTATTGGCGAAAACAGATTCAGCCATGCGAATTCGACACATTGTTGGCTCAGGAAAAAAGCGAACGATGATGCGAAAATCGGGTAAGATCAATTTGAGTAAAACAGATAAAGAGATTAAATCATGAAACGAAGACACTTTATTAAATCCGTCGCATTCACCGGAGGTGCACTGTATGTGCTTCCGGCCTGTATGCAGGGTACGTCGAATAAAAAAAACGTGCGGACTTTTCATCTTTCGGTGAGTTCCGGCTCCCTGGACGACCATCCTGAACTTTTCGATCTGATTTTGTCGGGCAAAGTGACGGATGTCTGGCTCACCGGATTTATTAACGGGTATTGGTACTATCCCGAGGAAAGGATTACCTTCTGGAGGAATCGTTTCCTGGAAAAGGGAATCGACGCTCACCTGATCAACGTCCCGATAGGACATCCATTCAACCTGTCATCGTCCGGTTACGGCGCATTGGGAATAGAAGGTGAAATTCCCAATATCACACCCAAACACTGGAAGAAAAGGACGAACGCGGACGGATCCATCTATTCGGGCGTTTCCATTCATCCGCCGGTGACCGAAGAAAACATCGACGCCATTAAAAGAACAAAGTTGCTGGGATTTAAAAAGTTATTTCTTGACGATGATTTCAGACTTGGAATTTATCCCGGCGTGATCGGCGGATGCTTTTGTCCGGAACACAAAAAGGAGTTCCTGAACAAATACGGGTACAGCGAAAATTCGTGGAACGAACTTTTGGAAGCCATTCAGCAGCGTAACCTGACCGAAACGTTGGACGCATGGATCAACTATACCTGCGACGAGCTGTCTTCGGCATACCGGTCGATGCAGCAGGCTGAACCGGATATCCAACTCGGGATCATGGTGATGTACCTGGGAGCAGAGAAGTCCGGGATCAGGCTCACCGACTATAAAGGGTCTCCCATGCGCGTCGGTGAGATGATGTTCGACGACCGGTCGTTCGGAACGGTAAAAGGAAAGACGGACGAGCTTTTCAGTTCGTTGTTTCACCGGCGTTATGTCACGCCCGAACTTGCCTTCAGTGAAACAACCGCCTACCCTCCCGAAAAGTTGTCTGCGAAAAACCTGGCTGCCAAGTTGAATGTTTCGCTGCTGAGCGATGTGCGCAACACCATGCTCATGAGCGGACTGACACCGTACCCGCTCAGCCATTGGTCCACCCTCGCTCCTGCCATGGAGAAAAATGCGCACCTTCACGCGAAAGTAGCAGGACAAATCCCCCGGGGACCCCTGAAACATTACTGGGGTGAAGCGAGTCGCTATGTCGGGAACGATAACCCTTACAGTTTATTTCTTGCCTCGGGTATTCCATTCGAAGTGACCGACACGCTGAATTCGGATGGCTGGACGTTTTTGGCCGAGTATGATGCAAAAGCGGTGTCGGCCGGAAAATTAAAGGCCGGGCGTTCAAATTTGATCCATAGTTCCGGGAAATTGAAAAATGAAAAACAATTCGAATATTTGCCCGAAACGCTGGAGGACATCTTCCTGTTTAAACAAAAAATATTGCCTGAACTTGAAAATGTACCTTACGTGGTGGAAGATTTGCCGGTGGTCTGCGCCTGGTATCCCGCAATAAATTCGGTGTTGTTGTGGAACCTGTCGGAAGATGCCCGGAATCTGACGGTAAAATTCA
>CAZOYZ010000467.1:0-4351 GCA_964584045.1 uncultured Prolixibacteraceae bacterium
GCCGCTACCAAAAAGATCCAAAGAATTAATGCGAGATGATGTTTCATTTTCTGTATGTTTAGATGTAATATATTTGGTTACAGGGTTACCGGGTTCTTTCCTTATCACCTTATCTCCTTGAAACCTTGATACCTTGATACCTTGATACCTTGTCACCTTGTTATAAAATCCTTTACCGCCTCATACATGGCGACCATATTTTCGGGAGGGACATCGGGCAAAATATTGTGTACCGTGTTAAACACATAACCACCTCCTTTTGAGAAGGTTTCAAGCCGATCGAACACCTGGTCGCGCACCTGTTGCGGCGTGCCTGCATTCAGGATCCCGGCTGTTTCTATTCCACCGCCCCAGAACGTGCAGTCCTGGCCAAACTCCTTTTTCAGAAAACCGGGATCCATTTTCCAGGCATTGGTCTGTACCGGGTTGAAAATTTCAATGCCTGCCTCGATCAAATCGGGCATCAGCAGGGAAATGGACCCGCACGAATGAAGGAACGTGTGCATGTTGCTGTGGGCCTTCACATAGTCGCACAAAATTTTGTGCCGTGGTTTGAACAGCTTTCTGTAAGTGTCTGCATCCATAAACGGACCGGAACTCATGCCCAGATCATCGCCAAAACGGATGATATCGACCACGTCGCCAACCGCGTCACAGACCTTTTCAAGCGTGGCCAGATGCCTGACCAGCAACTGGTCGAGCAGTTCTTCCACATGGTAATGATCGCACATCAGATCCATCAGAAAATTGTCCATCCTGCGAAGGAAAGTTCCCCATTCAAACAGGTTGCAGCCGCAAACCACCAAAAGCGCCTTATCCGTGCTTTGCCTCAACTTCAGGGTATTTTCACGAAGCTTTTGCCAGAAATCAGGTTCACCGGCATGATCCCACGGACTGTGCACATCACGGGCCCACATGATGCGGCCCATTTCAGCATCAAGATTTTCATAGGATTCCGGATAACCGTCCACATAAGGGAAATAGGTCTGATCGAAGAAAGTTGCGCCCACCGGCATCCGGGAGAGGACGCGTTTCCCGTCATCGTCAAAAGTCTGAAAAGAACCGTCCTTCATCTGCACCGGATGAAACCATGCCGGATAAAAAGCTGCTGCCCCGTTCGACAGGGTAACCGGCCTCCAGTCGGATGGCCTGTCATTGAATGTGCGGCCAATATCCAGCACATCGATCCCAAACCGGTCCAGGATACGCATATCCGGTTGCGCCAGTTGCTGGACGACATCGTAAATTTGGACCGGCAAATCATACCGGCCGATATGTTTTATCAAATTACTGTAAGCGATGGCCGAAATTCCCGAACTGGGTGTGGCACCCAGATCGACCGGAACCCTGTCCGGTTCCCGGTGACCGATCGCCGCTAAAATCCGTTCCCTTGAATTCATTTCTGATCCTTAAATTGTTCCGACAATAAGATAATCCCTAAACTGTAAACTGTCACCTTCTACGCCGCTCCGCTGATCCCGATCATGAACGACGCCACGACGATAATGATCAGGGATAAGGTCATCAACACATACACGCTGACCGGTACCCCTTTCCACTCCTTCCGGATCAGGCCCCAGACGGTGGCAAAAACAATGGTAAGGGCCATCAGGATACCCCATGACGTAAACGTATAAGGGCCCATCTTGCTTTTTCCCATCCCGTAAACGATGAACTGGCTGAACCACAACAGTCCGGCAAGCAGGCCGAACAGATAATTTGACCACCGTATTTTACCTGACCGCGCGGTGACATAATCTTTCAGCGAATCATTTTTATACCCCAGGTAACCGCACCACACGATGGTGGTCAGGAATGTCCCGGAAAACAGGACCACCAGCACCGGCATCATCGTAAACAAGGGATCCACCCCCTTTTGCTCAGCGACTTCCGAAATGGGCAGACCTTGCTCAAACCCGAGCGACATGGCCGAACCGGTAATTCCGACCAGCAAAGCGGCCATCACGCCCCTGGTCAGGTTGAACTCGCTGATGTTTTCCTGTTTTTTGGCTTCCGGCAAAGATCGGTCTTTCAGGATACCGGACCAGGCCGAAAGGGCGATACCGGCACAGGCGACAAGAATACCCCACACCAAAAGCGTTCCTCCCTGACCCTGCATCATCACCTGAAGCCTCCCGTCAATCGCCGGGGGGATCAGGGTTCCGATGGCCAGCATCAATCCAAGCGAAATGGCATATCCGAGCGACAAGCCAAGATACCGCAAAGCCAGTCCAAACGAAAGATTACCGATGCCATAAACAGCGCCCAGCAAAAAGACCGCAAGATTAACGGATGACGGTGTTGACCGGATAATCTGAATAAAATCAGGAGTAAAAATAAAACAGGCGGCTAACGGGAAGAGGATATAAGCTCCAAGGCTGAAAACCATCCAGTAGGTTTCCCATTTCCAGCCTTTAATTTTTCCAAAGGGTACCGCAAAACTCCCGGAAGAAAATGCGCCAAGGGCGATCAGTAAAATTCCAGGCAGGATACTTGCACTCATTTGTTTTTGGTTTTTTTAGTTCATTGGTTATTTGTCCGATCGCACCACTCCGGTCAAAAACCGGGAATGCGTATACAAACTTAAACAATAGCAGCGGCCAAAACTTGAACATTTCAGGCGAATAATTGCACTTTTACGAGATTATGCAATAAACCGGTATTTTCTTAACTTTGGAACGTCGAAAACTAAATAACTTATTTTAAAGAGCATGTACCCGGAGCAAATCAGCGAATCGCTTACCTTTCAACTGCGGAATGTTGCATTATTAAGCTTTAACGAAGACCGCGAATACATCGACATTATCAGTCCCTTTACCAGGATGTATCTTATCGATAAAGGCAGCGGTTCACTGACTATCGGTGACCGTCAGATTCTGCTTGAGGGAGGGAACCTTTATCTGATCCCCGGTTTTACATCATGTACCTATCATTTCGGGGCCGGATTATCTCACCACTATGTTCACGTCAGTATTGCACACCCCAATGGGCTCAGTCCGTACAGCCTTTATTCGGTTATGAACAAAACCAAGGCTACTGATCTTGATCATCAGCTGTTTCAGCGCCTCGCTCAGATCAACCCGGGACTGCAGTTACCTCATCATCATCCAAGTGTTTACCAAACCAAATTCTGGCTGACCAAAAAAGTCATTTATCAGACTCCCGCTCATCACCTGGAGACCATCGGCATCTTAAAGCAGCTTTTCTCGCGTTTTCTGGAGGCAGGTCAAAGCCATACCATTTCCACGTTACTGAAATATAATATCCAGCCGATCCTTCTTTATATCCAAAACAATCTGGGCTGCGACATCCGTGTGAACGAGCTGGCGGACATGGCCTGTTTCTCAAAGGATCATTTCTCAAGGGTCTTTAAATCGATCACCGGCATGGCCCCGTGCGATTACGTCATCCAAAAACGCATCGAACGAGCACAGTTTTTGCTGCTCACGACCGAACTGGAGCAAAAAGAGATCATCGAACAGACGGGATTTAAAACCGCCTCCTACTTCTCCCGCATCTTTAAAAAGCATACCTCCTACACCCCCGAAACATACCGAAAACAAAGAGGGTGACTACCTTTGATATTTGAGTGACCAATACCACTCGATAACTCCTTAATCCATTAATCTCGTTAATAACGAGGGCATTTTTTTCGTCTCTGTTTTAAAATGTTATACCCAGTTCCCGTCACAATATCCTGGTTTCATCCAGGGCAGGTTTTCATGGTTGTAAAACGGGGCCAGTTGCATGGCCATTTCTTTCATTTTCGCTTCATCCATTGGTTGGAATGTCCGCAGGATTTCGAGGTTCGATTTTATCACTGTAATGCTGTCCAGTCCCAGCACAATCACGTCGGGACCTTTCAGTGACAAGGCATACCTGATTAAATCTTCCGGGTTAAGCCCTTTGACTGTTTCCCGGGGACGGACGACTTTCATCAGAATGACGCCCATTCCCTTTTCCTTAGCTGCCGGGATGGCCAACTCCTGCCTGTGTTGCGGGTTATTGGCCTGCCCCCAGTGGTTCATGGCAATAAGCATGGTATCGAAATCGCCGCGGTCGGCCATTGCCTTCATCGCCGCCGCATCGGAATGTCCTGAAAACCCAATGAAACGGGTGATCTTCTGGTCTTTCATTTTGTGGAGGATATCGATCAGGTTCCCCTTTTCACTAAGCTTTGCCACATCTTCCATTGATCGCACATCGTGAATCATCAGTTGGTCGAGATGATCGGTTTGCAGGCGTCTCAGGCTGGTCTCTATCTGGCGCATGGCTTCGTTGGGGTCGCGGCTGGTCACTTTGGTCGAAAGAAAAATCTCTTTGCGGCGCGTGGCAACCACCGGCCCCAAAC
>CAZOYZ010000468.1:0-4333 GCA_964584045.1 uncultured Prolixibacteraceae bacterium
AGGTTCACATCAATGCCGTCGCTGATCCATGCCCCCTTCCAGTTTTTCATCTCCACCATTCCTGTTTCGAACGAAGCAACCAGCGATCCGGAAACCTGCTCATCCTTGTCCCAGACGGTTACCCCCCAGAAATACCGGGTAAACGGCCGCAATTCTTTCCCGGCATAGCACACAAGCATCTTGTCAGACCCGATCCTCCCGGAATTCCACATGCTCCCGCTCCCGGACGCCACAGCTACGGAATCTGTTCCAACGACAACCTGATAAGCGGTTTGCACTGCCCCGTAACGGGAGTCATTCAGCATCCAGGTAAAACGCGGATGCGGGACATCGACGCCCAAAGGGCCAGTCAGGTGTTCACAACGAAGGTTTTCGGGAATACACATGGCCGGCTGTGCTACAACAGAACCGGCAGTCATAAGCAGAAATGAGATACCAAAAAGAGTTCGTTTCATTTTTTATTCGGAGTTTATGCAATTATTTATCGGCGAATTAACTGGTAAAGCATCTTTAACTGATCTGTCTATCTCCGGAACTGTTCCGGGGCAGCTCCAACGATTTGATGAAAGTTTTTAGTAACAGCGCAATACGCAAGGCATGTCTGGGTTCCTGTATGGCACATTCGATACAGTCTGCCTGCACGACCCGTCCTAAAAACCGCTCGTTTTTGTATTTTTCAGTCAATTCTGAGATAAAACATGTGATGCGCTTCCGGAGATCTTTTTTATCGTCGGGGGACAATGCTGTCGATGAAATAATATCAGCCGGAATAGTCGCACTGTTCATATCCCAATTTTATGGGTAAAAATACAAATAAACCAGCTTTATTAGGAAAAACACCAATAAATTTTAAAATCAGCATCTATTAGGCTTCTTATCAATTAGTACAGCGAAGACTTTTTGCACGTGGCTAAGACAGAGAATATATGTTGCATGATAACAAACGTTCATGTTTATTTTCTGTCGCAACCGCGCCACTTTGGAAGGATATTGCTTATTCTCTTAATTTTTTTTAAAGTACGACAAGACAGCTATCAAATTAAATGAAGTTTCATAGGGACGTAACATTTCACCTCTTGATATCCAATCATTTGAAACAGTCAGGTATTCACCCGTGGTGCCCATTGTCCCGGAATCTCCTAATATCCGCTTAAAAACTTTTTCCGAATCAGGATGATTTGCCATGCTCATTAAATATAATAAAAGCCCTGACGTATTCCCGTTATTCAAGCAAACCTGTTTCCCTTCTATCGGTAAAGTTGAAATTCTAAAACTTCTAAAAGTATTCATATCCAAAATATTCTCAAGCATCTTGTTTAGCTGTTTATCGTTTGGACTTAAATAACCATAAAAAAAAGGAAGGGCTTGCGAAAACACATTGAGACGGTTGTCCCTATTCCCGTCGATATCCGCTGAATACATGTAGTAACCTTTTTCATGCCAGAAAAAACGTTCAGTTGCCTTCCTTACTTTGTCTGCACTGGTTTTAAGATCTATAGCATCCTGCTCTAATTCCAGTTTCTCAGCTATTTTTACAAGAAACTCGGCACCCATTACATACAGGGCTGCATTCTGCGGCGAATATTTGTAAAGCGGACGACCTCGCTTAACGCTAATTTCGTCACCACTATATGCGATGAGGCCATCTCCGTCAACAGGTTGACTTTTTAACGACGCTTTCATTTCAGGATATAAATGTACTGCAATCTCTTCATCGTTAAACTGGTAATAATAATCCCTGACCATGATCGGAAAAAATAACATGTATTCTGACTTTGAAAATTTGCCGGGAATACTGGTCTCTCCAATTTTTGAAGAACCGGATGATGAAGATAAATAAAACTCAGCCGCCGAATATGACATCTTGATCCCGAAACGATTCATCGCCTCTTTCAGAAAAAGCAGCGTCGCTTTACATTCTTCCCTGTGCCCCAGGGCTAACATTGCCCTGTATACATCATAAGCATCTCTGAAAAAAACAAAATTATAGGAATACGGATGTGCAATACTACCCCCGAACCTAGTGTGGCATGAAAGAAGAAATAACCTAAGATTGTCAATGTAGTCCTTCTCATACGGGGAAATATCTTTTTTTAGCGGAACAGCTATTTGATCTGCCTCACTGATTTTATCCTTCCAAAACCGGTATGAATCTTCCAGATGAGTTACAGATGGGCTACTGTTTATAAGATTAAGGTTTTTTTCTATTTCAGATCCTTCAAATGAAGTAAGGATATAAAAGCAAAAAGTTTTTGTCCTTCCTTTTTCAATATTTCCTGTGTTAAACTGAATGAACTGTTTACCAGTATTGGCAAAGCTTTCAGGGGAATAGACAAGCATCAATTTCTTTGTATCGGATTCATCAAAATCTTTAGTCCCACTTTCAATTAAAATCGCATTCTTAACCACTTTCCCTTCAACCGCTGGTGAACAGTGTACATTCTTAATATAGAACTCCAACTCGCTGTTAATCCCAGGTTCATTCGACCTTTGAGTCAAGGATTGCCCCTTGTTTCCCTGATAATTTCGAGGGTCAATATAAAAAGTCACGTAAAACCGGCAAGTATCAATTGCTTTTCCGCTTGTATTTGTTAGGGTAACATACCTGGCCAGGACAGGTTGCTTGGCAAACATAAAATCAACCGATACAACCAGGACATCTTCTGTTTGTAGAACATTCTTAACAATGTTCGTGTTTCTGATGCGATACTGCTTTTCAAAATTCCACCCATTCATCTCGATCGATTTATCGTGTCCTGACACTGAATAATCCATGGTGTAATAAAAACCGTATGCCACCGGATATTCCGTATAAACAGGTCCACTGACCCATTGCATATAATGAAGTGGAAGTTTAGGCGATCTGCTGAGGTGCTCGATAAATCCATTCGAGTTGTTCTTGAATCTTTCCAATTGATGGAATCGTGAATCGGTAAGCCTGGATTTGTTATATCTGGTGATTCCGGTAGTCATGCCCTCTACTGCCAGCATAGAACCATTCCCAATCACCAATCCATCAATGTATTTCCCTTGATACCTTGTATAATCCCCGTGCAGCTCAACTTCAGAGTGCCATAATGAAACGTCATCCAGAAATTCCGGTAACAAAACCTGAAATTCATTGAAAGCAAAAACCCTTTCCGAAAAAATAACCATAACGAAAAAGGTGATTAAAATTCTCGGGTACATCAAGCTCATATTTAGAAGTTAAAGACACTCCTGGATCTTCTGTCTCGGGTAAAAACGCAGTCTTCAATTTTTTCGGTTTTAATCTCCTGATCATCAACGGTAACTGAAGATTGGTTTTCGTTTACGGATATGCATGTATTTTTTCCCCGGATCAGTAGCCCGTCCAGTTGCAATGTGTCAAATAGACTTGTCTTCTCCGGCTGAAGATTCACAGTCCCGTCCGATAAAAATCTCAGACCCAGAGTACCGAAAAGCACGGACTGAGTAGCTGTAAGTCCGGCAATCACATTCGCCCGCCCGTTGCGGCGGTAATCGATCTGACCGGCAATGATCGCCTGGGGATAATATGGTAAACGCTTCCCCCACCAAAGGATCCGTTTCAGAATGTCTTCAGCCTTTTCCGGGTATCCCGACTGGTATAAATCTTCGATCAGCTCCGGTGCATCGCCGGCATAGACGCCGGGACCACCCCAGTCGGCATCATTCAGGTCATACCCGGGTTCCTCCTTCGATAAACTATGCACGCCGTAGGCGGACAGAAATTCCCGTTCATTCAAGTGCGTCAGGATTTTACTTTCCTGCGCTTTCGTTAAAACCCCGCAGCGCAGCATGTCAAAAACCTGAATGCTCGGACAGAAATATCCGGCTCCGGTAGTGTCTTTCGTTAAAAACCAATTCTTCTCTTCTGACCACAATTCCCGGGTGATCAATCCGGCGAGACTGTCCGCGCGAACTGACAGATCAGGGCTCTTTACGCCCGCAAGACGGCATAACTCATCAACTGCCCTGTACGACCAGCACCGCTCTGCATTCGGGCTCGGCACATAAAACTGGTACGTTCCGGTTTTCTTCAGTTCAAGCAAATTCTTATTGGTACCATAGTTAATCAGCCTGACACCGCAGTCGGTCTCATCTTTATACAAAGCCTGCCGGATACAGTAGTCGATTACCTTTTCATGACTGACTATTTCTGAAAGAAACGCATGACCCCCTGTTATCCTTACGTAATCAAAGATAGTCCGGATCATCGCATACTGATTATAGGAATACCAGGGGCCAATGCTCTTCCCTGTTGTCGGAATGAACGCGTAATGGTTTTCGGCATCCGTTCTGATGGCCTGCCTGATTTGTTCTTTCCATGCCT
>CAZOYZ010000469.1:0-4325 GCA_964584045.1 uncultured Prolixibacteraceae bacterium
GTGATTGCCAAATTGATTGAATTTAGGGATAAACGCGACTGGAAACAGTTTCACAATTCGAAAGACCTGGCTCTGGCCTTATCGATCGAAGCTGCCGAACTGAACGAGCTCTTCCTGTGGAAGAGTGCCAATGAGGTGGAGCAGGTCGGTGCTGACCAACTCAGGGAAGAACTGGCCGACATCCTGGCATACGCGTTCTTGCTGGCCGAAAAACATCAACTGGATATTTTTGATATCGTGCTGGAAAAGATCAAAAAGAACGGAGAAAAATATCCTGTCGACAAGGCCAAAGGCACAGCCAAAAAGTATGACGAATTATGATCGTTTACCAATCGACAAAAAACGGCTTCCTGCAGGATGTGATGTCGAACGACATCGAACGGATTATCCACAAGGCTTTCTTCGATCACCTGGGACGACATACTTCGCCCAATGAAGTGAACTCGTGGCGTAATTCGATGAGCCATATGCACCGGGTGCTGATCGATAACGACATTCCTGCCGATACGGGGGTCTCGATCGAGTTCCAGATCCCGCTTACTTCAAAAAGGATCGACTTCATCCTCACCGGACTGAACAGCGAGCACAAGGAACAGGTCATCATTATCGAACTGAAGCAATGGTCGGCGGCTGAGCTCACGGATAAGGATGCCGTCGTGAAAACCTGGATTAACTATAAAAATACAGAAACGGCTCATCCTTCTTACCAGGCATGGTCGTACGCGGCAATGATCGAGGATTTTAACGAGACGGTCCGCGAAGAAAAAATATCACTGATCCCCTGCGCTTACCTGCATAATTATGAACCTGACCGGGTGATCACCAACCCTTTTTATGCTGAACACATTACCAAAGCCCCGGTATTCCTTAGACCTGACGCGCTTAAGCTGCGCGATTTCATCAAACGGTTTGTAAAATACGGTGATAACCGCGATATCCTGTACAAGATCGAAAACGGCCGGATTCGGCCGTCAAAGCAGTTGGCCGACAGCCTGGCATCGATGCTGAATGGGAACAGGGAGTTCATCATGATCGATGATCAGAAGCTGGTGTTCGAAACGGCTTTGCAGATGGCAAAACGTGCCGATGTGGATCGTAAACAGGTACTGATCGTTGAAGGCGGACCCGGTACAGGGAAAAGCGTGGTCGCGGTTAATCTGCTGGTCGAACTCACGAAGATGGGGCTTACAACCAAATATATATCTAAGAATGCCGCCCCCCGGGCCGTATATGAAACGATGCTGACAGGATCGATGAGGAAAACCAGGATTCATAACCTTTTCGGAGGTACCGGTGCCTTCTGGGAAACCGAACCGAACACCTTCGACAATCTGATTGTGGATGAAGCACACCGGCTTAATATGCAGAGCGGCCTGTATGGGAACAAAGGCGAGAATCAGGTGCTTGAAATCATTGATGCGGCCAGGTTCACCGTTTTCTTCATTGATGATGACCAGCGGATCCATATCAAGGATATTGGCACGAAAAAGCAAATTGAGGAATGGGCAAAGGACCGGAAGGCAACCGTGAAGCATTTGAAGCTGGCATCCCAGTTCCGCTGTAACGGCTCGGACGCTTACCTGGCATGGCTTGATCAGATGCTTCAGCTCAGGGAAACGGCCAACATGACGCTGAGTGCCGATGAGTTCGACTTTCGCGTCTTTTCAAATCCGAATGAACTACTCCGGACGATCACCGAAAAGAACCGGATCAGCAATAAAGCCCGGATGGTGGCCGGTTATTGCTGGGACTGGAAAAGCAAAAAAGACCCTTTACTGAAAGATGTCATTATTCCCGAATTCAACTTCGGAATGACCTGGAACCTGACCAAAGACGGAAGCACCTGGATCATTGCCGAAAATTCGGTGAACGAAATCGGCTGTATCCATACCTGCCAGGGACTGGAATTGGACTACGTTGGAATCATTATTGGGAACGACCTGAAATGCCGCAATGGGAAGATCCTGACCGACGTAAGTGCACGTTCGCGAATGGATAAATCCATCCAGGGGATCAAAACGCTGGCTAAAAAGGATCACAACGAGGCCTCCCGGATTGCTGAGCGGATCATTAAAGACACCTATCGCACGCTGTTGACCCGTGGAATGAAGGGATGCTATATTTATTGCTGCGACAGGGAACTGGAAAACTATTTCCGGAAGAACATAACGGAAAGCAAACCGGTGAAAGAAGAAACGCTCGATGCTGTTCCTGTAATAGCACTTCACCCGCGTATTGAGCCGGAAGTGAACGAAGATGTGAAATACGTTGATTTCCTGCCGTATTATTCAATCAAGGCAGCTTGCGGCGCTTTTGGCGACTGGCAGGTGGTAAATGAAGAAGGCTGGATAAAGATAGAAGGCCTGGGCCCGCTGAACCGGAGCATGTTCGTGATCCGGGCTGTAGGGCATTCCATGGAACCGAAGATTAGCAATGGCGACCTCTGCGTATTCCGGGCCAATGCAGTCGGATCGCGCAATAACAAGATCGTGCTGGTCCAACACAACAGCTATTATGATTCGGAAAACCAGGGCAGCTATTCCATCAAACAGTACACCAGCAAAAAGAGCTATGACAAGGAAACCGGCGAATGGATGCACGAACAGATCCTGCTTCAGCCGCTGAATCCCGCCTACGAACCCATCCTCATCTCCGAAGACGACGGCTTCATGGTCATCGGTGAGTTTATCGGGGTAGTAAAATGACAAGGAAGCAACTCAAAGTTCCTTTGCCGCACGAACGCCGATGCAATTTACAATTTGTTGTGGTACCGTGCTTTATTCTGTTCTCTAATCAACTTTATATCAACGTATAAATAGTAACATGCAAATACGATTACTGCCAATCCTGCTCCTTGACTTTTCCAATTTGCGGGATTTGCAATTACAAACAATCCAACAGCAATGAGTCCTAAGCACAGCGGATACATAAAAAGTCTGGCAACTACTCTTTTCAATGACCATTCATTTTCCTGCACTTCAGTAATTTCTTTGAATGACACTTGATTTTTCACGTCAGACAAATTCCTCAAGAAAACTCTAATGTTTTTTCTATTCCAGCCATATGCAAATCCGGATCCCCAGGCGCCAGGGTCTCCGATGCTATTAATTAAAAGTCCGTCTTTCAATTTTATAATAGTTATCATTTCTCCCCAACTACCTGTCCAGTTCCATGGCCTATGGGCTCGCACATAAGTTTTATTATTCCTTTCAACTATCCATCCTAATTCTTCTACGGTTCGTTTTATCGCTTCTTTAAACTCATCGTCTGAATATAGAGTATAGATTTTCTTAAATTTCAATTGATTTCTTTGGATATAAAAGAGAAAAGCCGCAGGAATTAGCCATGGCAATGAGAAACCTAATAATTCACTCGCTGGCCTTACTCCGTCGTACGTATTTGTCACATAGATTTCAAATACACTAACCAGCGAAAAAGTTGGAATTAAAAGCACGAAGATCACAATGAAATAATGATTCACATAATTCCAGAAGCTTAATTTTAGCTTTCCCGTTTCTTTCATTATTTTAATCGAATCTGTCCGCGTAGTTTTTTCAGCATGAAGCGAGCGATTCGCTTTGTTTTTATTCATTGTTTACCCAATAGAATCAACATAAATTCGAGCGTCAAAGATTCAAAAATCATTCTTTTATAAGCTTCATTGTCCTTCAGTCTGTTTGTGATTTTGTATCCTTCCTGATATTCTCTTTGTAGCCGGGGAAACTCGGAAATATAAAACAACATTGCTCTTTTGAATTCCGCCAAGGAGTATCTCCAACCGCGAATTGTATAACCAAAATAATCAAGTTCTGAATACCCTGTTTTGGCTTCCCAATAAATATCTTCATAAGTTATAGAATCGTTTTGTATTAAAAGTTCTCCTTCATCTGCAGCCCCCATTAACCTCCATTTTTGTGTCTTTCTGTTTTGAATCAGAAAGGCAATTTCTTTTTGCCCTTTTTGGTATGGCGTTATTCTATTTGCGCATGTCCAGTCTTCGAATTTTTCCACTTGTATGAGCGTAGCTTTGGAATCACCTTTGATGCAGTCAGTTACCTTCACTGTAAACGTTAATGAATCTAAGCCGACTATTTCGCCTTCAACAATTAAATCTGATTTTATGATTAGTTCAGGTAATGGAGTCGGCTCATAATCTGCAAACGATTTGCCTGCCACCAGTAAGAATACCGATATAATAAAAAAATGCCTCATTTGCTATTCTAATTACGATCATCATATCACTGTGCCCCTGACGGACCTTGCTCATTTTTCTGAAAGCCCCTGAGTATTGTTAGAATCAGCTCAATCTTTTTACTTTCAATTCC
>CAZOYZ010000470.1:0-2103 GCA_964584045.1 uncultured Prolixibacteraceae bacterium
TCTCAGGGCATGAGTTCCTTCAGTTTTTCCTGAAGTGCTGCACCTCTAAGATTTTTGGCAATTATTTTTCCGTCTTTGTCCAAAAGGACAGAATGAGGAATTGAATTCACGCCATAGAGCCGGGCTGCCTTATTTTGCCAGTACTTCAGGTCTGACACATGATGCCACGTCAGCTTATCATCGGTAATGGCCTTTAGCCAGGCATCCTTATCGCGGTCGAGCGAAACGCCCAAAACATCAAACCCTTTATCTTTAAACTGGTTATACGCTGCTGCCACGTTGGGGTTTTCCTGCCGGCAGGGTCCACACCAGGCTGCCCAGAAATCGATCAGGACGTATTTGCCGCGTAATGACGACAACGTGATTGGGTTTCCTTCGGGGTCGTTCATGGTAAAGTCAGGAGCCATGACGCCGACAGCTGTTTTGCCCCGCTCATCAATGATTTTCCTTAGCTCCTTCACGTACAGGGAGCTGTCCAGTTCTGTTGCGAACGTATCGGTCAGCGATTTTAGCTCCTCATATTCCAGCTGTTGAGCCATCTGTGAAAGGACAATGAAGGGAGCTACCACGGATTTGTTATTTTCACGAACAAAGTTTTTGGAATAGACCATCATATTTTCAGAGGTGGCCTCAATATCGATCCGTACCCGGTCAACCTCCTGCTGATTGCCGGAAGACACCGCCTTTGAATATTCGTTGCGATACTGGTTCATCTTCTTCCCCATCGTGTTCAGTTCATCCAGATAACTGTTAAAAATTTCCGTTTCCGGCGAGCCGGTCACTTTTGTGGCCTGAAGGCTGTCTAGGTATGCAGTCACCTGGATATCTTCATTCTCAAGAAAAAACTGGGCAAAGTAATCATGCTCATTCAAACGCAGGTAATGGATTTCAGGCATACCGGCCTTTCCTTCAAAACTGAAATTGCCGTTGATCAGATCGGTTGTATCCAACGTGACGGCCTGGCCTTCCTGGGCCTTCACCAGATAAACTTTACCGGAATCCTGACCTGCAATGTTCCCGGAGATGCGGTATTTTGTCGAACCGACCTGACAGGAGGCCAGCATGGCAGCAAAGACAACTAACAAGGTAAAACTTCGTTTCATAAAATGTCGTTTTTAAAATAATTATTTCTTTTCTTTTTGAGATTGATAATAAAGATCCAACAGTCTGCGTGCCGCAACAAATGAACTGATTTCCCCGTTCTGTACTTTTCGCTCAAATTCTGGGATCATTTCCCTGATACGCTGATTATGACAGAATCCGGATTTCAGTTGATCATTAATTGTTTCGTACATCCAGAATTTGGATTGTTCATTCCGTTTGAACTGAAAGTAACCATTCCCGTTGACCTGACTCAGATATTCACCGATCGTTTTCCAGATCTGATCGATCCCGTCCTGCTTTATTGCGGAACAGGTCAGCACCCTGGGTTTCCATCCGGATTCGGCAGGAGGGAACAGATGAAGTGCATTCACGTATTGCACACGCGCCATTTCAGCCCGGGCAATATTGTCACCGTCGGCTTTATTGATCGCAATGGCATCGGCCATTTCCATGATACCCCGTTTGATTCCCTGGAGTTCATCTCCTGCGCCTGCCAGCATCAGTAACAGAAAAAAATCGACCATGGAATGCACAACCGTCTCACTCTGCCCCACTCCTACGGTCTCAATGAAAATTATCTCGAATCCTGCAGCTTCACAGAGGATAACGGTTTCACGTGTCTTCCGGGCGACGCCTCCCAGCGATCCGGCAGAGGGAGAAGGCCGGATATACGCACGAGGGTCGGAAGACAATCCTTCCATTCTGGTTTTATCACCCAGAATACTGCCGCGTGAACGTTCGCTGCTGGGATCAATGGCAAGAACAGCCAGCTTACGCCCCTGTGAAGTAATCTGTTTACCCATTGACTCAATGAACGTACTTTTCCCCACTCCCGGAACCCCGGTAATCCCGATCCGAACCGACCGGCCACTGTGAGGCAGGCATTTCAGGATAATTTCCTGGGCAATTTCCTGATGTTCCTGCCGGGAGCTCTCAACGAGGGTAACCGCCTGACTGAGTACCGTGATATTTCCTTCGAGGATGCCGTTTACATAATCA
>CAZOYZ010000470.1:2203-4319 GCA_964584045.1 uncultured Prolixibacteraceae bacterium
CTGATGGTACCAAAGTTGACATGATTTGAGCGGGCTCTCACCGGACCGATTTGTCTCGGATAAAGTTCTGCAATTGTTTTCGGTCTGGGCTCCACCACACCCTCAATCCTAAGGATGGTCTGAGCATTTTCGGCATTGGACGATACCGTGATCGACTTATGGAAACTACCCGGCCTGCCCTGAGGATTATAACTCACCTTAATAAAACCTTCTTCTTCCGGCGCAACAGGCTTCTGGGTCCATTCGGGCGTGGTGCACCCGCACGAAGCGATTACGTTATTTAAGATCAGGGGCGTGTTCCCTTTGTTCACAAAAGTAAACGAGTAACTCTGAAGCCCGTCCTCTTCTTTAAATGTGCCAAAATCGTGCTCCATTTTATCAAACACGATTTTAGCCTGGGCCAGTACTTGTTGCCCGGCAAAAAGGACGATGACAATGAAAAGAATAAATTTAATCTTCATCGCTGTTTCTTTAACTGTACAAATCTATAAAACGCTAATGGTTACTCTGTTAATTTCCTTTAAAGTTTTGTTAATGAATTGTTAATGAGAATTTCCGGCTAACGCCGGCAAATTGCTTCCGTCCGGCAAAGCTCAAACCAGTTTGGCTTTGCTCTCTCTTATTCGTATTTTTTTATTTTTTTACTTACTTTGTAGTTCTATATTTAAGGTAGGAGAGCATAAGGAATGGGAAGAAACACGATCCGGGTTATTATTATACTGGCTACATTTTCAGTACTTGGCATTCTGCTCATCCAGTTCTTTTTTTTAAAAAACACGGCCGATCTTAATGAGACGCGGTTTCATGATTTGGCCACACAGGCTCTGAAAAATGTAGCAAGGCACCTGATTGAATATAATAATAAAACAGCAGGAAGAACAACGAACCCCGGCATTATCGAGGTCGATCAAATTTCCAATAATTATTATGTGGTCAATGTAAACGACGAGATCAGTCCGGTGTTACTGGAGTATTTTTTGATCAAGGAATTTAAAAAATATAACCTGAGCCTGGACTTTGAATACGCCATTTATGACTGCGACAGCAAAAAAATGGTCTACGGCGCTTCGTTAAAAGGGAACAATGACAGCTTACACCGGCAATCCGCCAGGCCCGCTCCGAAAGCAGGATGCGATTCGGATGAGGAATTTTTCGACGATCATTACCGCGCCGAAAAGAAAATAAATTGTCCGCTTCCCACGAGCAAAAAATACACGTATTATTTTGGAGTCTACTTTCCCAACCGGTCGAAATATTACAGTACAAATATCCATACCTGGTATGTGGTGAACGGTATTTTGTTTATTGTTATTTTGTTTTTTAGCTATACGCTTTATGTCATTGTAAAACAACGCCGCCTTAGCGAAATCCAGAAAAACTTCATCAATAATCTGACACACGAGTTCAAGACGCCTATTGCTTCGATCGATCTCTCGGCCAGGGTACTTGCCGATCCGTCTATTATACGCCAGCCTAAACGTCTGGAAAAGTATTCCGCTATTATTGGTGAACAAACACAGCGGCTTTCGCTCCAGGTTGAAAAGATACTGCAAATGGCCAGTATCGAAAAGAATAAGCTCAAACCGGATAAGCAGGAAATTGAATTATCGGGATTTATCAGCAAGTGTATTGATGACTTCAAAAACAGTCAGAATGGTAATGATTACCGCATCGAGATCCATACTCCCTCCGAACCGGTAAAAGTTCAGGCAGATCCTTTTCATTTTTGCAATATTATACACAATATTTTGGATAATGCTTTTAAATATTGTGACGAAAAACCGGCAGTAATTGTTCGTGCAGAGCGTGAAAAGGATCGTGTTCAGATCAGTTTCGCCGACAACGGGATCGGAATTCCGAGACAATACCGGAAGAAAATATTCGACCGGTTTTTCCGCGTCCCCACAGGTAATATACACAACGTGAAAGGATTTGGGCTGGGTCTCGATTATGTAAAAAAAATCACGGAACGGCATGGCTGGAAAATCCGGGTGACTGATCATTCACCGAAAGGCAGTATTTTTACATTGATTATACCTGATTAGTGCGATGAAACGAGCCACGAGAACCATACTTCTCACACCGGTGAATGATTATTTTGACGAATTGGAGCGAA
>CAZOYZ010000471.1:0-4307 GCA_964584045.1 uncultured Prolixibacteraceae bacterium
TACCGGCCAGTGTCCCGGGAACGGTAATGGGCAGTTATTATGATTTTGGCGCCCTGCCTGATCCTTTGTACGGTGACAATATGCGCCAAATCTCAGATGAGTTTTTTTCAGGAAATGACTTCTGGTATCGGACATCGGTCCGTTTACCGGAAAACCTTGGTGATAGACATGTATTCCTTGATTTTTCAGGAATAAACTGGAAAGCTGATGTTTACTTCAATTCGAAATACCTGGGAAAAATTGAAGGGGCTTACCAACGTGCCGGGTTTGAAGTAAGCCAACTGCTAAACAAAACCGGGGCAAATACCATTGCAGTGCTGGTTCGCCACCCGGAGCATTGGGAAAGCAGTACGCACAAGGTAACCGAAAAGAAACTTGGGGCACGGACTACCAATGGCGATGTGTTAGGCCTTGACAGCCCTGCCTGTCTGGCTTCAGCAGGCTGGAACTGGCTGCCTGTTATAAGAGGCCGCAACATCGGGATATGGAACAGCGTGACTTTTCGGATAGCGGAGAATGTATCGATTGTCGACCCCTGGGTTTCATCAACGCTGCCCTTGCCCGATACCACGAAAGCCGACCTGGTCATCCGTACAGGACTTAAGAATCACGGGGCGCAACCAGTCAAAGGCAAACTGGTGGCACGGTTTGGAAAAATAAAACTGGAGAAAGAGATTACCCTCAGACCGGAAGAATTTAGTGAGATTTGCCTGGACCGGAATGAATTCAAAATGCTGGCAATCACCGAACCAAAACTGTGGTGGCCCAACGGATACGGCCAGCAAAACTTACATCAACTTACCTTGCAATTCCTCATCGATGGGAAAATTTCAGATGAAAAACAAATCCATTTTGGGATTCGCCAAATCGATTATAAAGTTGAAAACAAAATCCTGTTTCTGTATTGTAACGGGCAACGCCTGTTGCTCAGGGGAGGGAACTGGGGGCTGCCCGAGGCCTTGATGCGTTGCGACAGCCTGGGGTACGATACCCGTGTCCGGTTGCATAAAGATGCCAACTTCAACATGATCCGGAACTGGGTGGGCATGACCGGACACGAAGCCTTTTACGATGCCTGCGACCGGTATGGCCTCCTGATATTTGATGATTTCTGGCTGGCGAACCCTTACGACGGCCCTGACCCCAAAGACGAAAAAATGTTCATGGACAACGTACGCGATAAAATCAAGTGGGTACGGAAACATCCGTCGCTTGCACTTTATTGCGGACGAAACGAAGGTTTGCCCCCGGTATCGCTCGATGTTGCGATGAGGTATGAAACGGAAATTCTGGATGGCACCCGTCACTACATTCCTCATTCGGCAGCAGGGACAGTAACAGGCCTCGGCCCTTACGATGTAAGAAGCCCAGAATGGTATTTCGAAAACAGGGGAAAAACTTTTCACACGGAACAGGGGATTATTGCTTTCCCGGAGGTGGAAAGTATACGCCGGATGATGCCTGCCAAAGATTGGTGGCCCATTAATGATATGTGGGCTGTTCACGATTACCAATGGGGACGCTCTGAAAAATTTACCGATACCATTATTGCCCGTTTTGGCACTCCAACCAGCGTGGAGGATTATTGCCGTCGTGCACAACTTCAGAATTACGAATCGGCAAAAGCTATTTTTGAATGTTTGCGAAGTCATCAGGGAAGCGGCCTGCTCCTCTGGATGAGCCAGGCGGCATGGCCGTCGTTAATTTGCCAGCTTTACGACCATTTTTTTGAATATACCGCTTCATTTTTTGCTGCAAAAAAAACCTGTCGCCCCGTTCATATTTTCTGGGACGCCTTAACCAATACAATCAATATTGCAAACAATACATTGCATCCCCTAAAAAACATAACTGCCAAAGCTGTTGTTTACGATGCAAACGGGCAGGCACTCTGGGAGAAATCAATGACAACTGATGTCGGCACAGGCCTTGCAAAACCATGCTTCGAACTGGAATACCCTTCCTCTGCCAGGGTGAACTTCTTGAAATTATACCTGGAGGCCGAAGGCAAACCAATAGGGGATAATTTTTACTGGTTGGAAAATAAATCCGGGAATTGTCTGGATCTAAATAATTTACCTGATGCAGAAATAAATATGGCAGTAAATGCCGAAATTCAGGATGGGTTCTATATCGCTGAAATAACCTTGAGGAACACATCGTCCTCCGTTTCACTTCTGAATAAGATAAAACTGAAAGAAAAGGGTTCAGGAGAAAGCATTCTTCCTGTCTTTTTCGATGATAGCTATGTGTCCCTTCTCCCGGGCGAAAATAAAACCATCCATCTTCGGGTAGATGAAAAGCTTCTTGGAAATAAGGAAATTGAAATGCATTTGGAGGGATGGAATACAAAGTCCGGGAAACTTAAAATCAATTAAAATTTGTACAGATGAATTTATCAAAACTTACAAGTAGCAGCATCTCCAAACTACTTCATTTTGGGGGATTTAGTTTTTTTGTTGTATTGATCAGCGCATGTTCAGGGTCGTCCGACATTGCGGTGCAGTCAATGAAAATGGAATTACCGGCTGGTCAGCAATCATTTAGCGAGGAGTTACTAAATGGAGAGCTGCCCGATCTGCAAATAACACACAACGCAATGGTTGGCCCGGCTTTGCGGAAGTTGGTTTTTTCAGGGCAAAATGCAGATCTGTTTATCTTCATCAAAGGAAACGGGCAATTAAAAGCCGACTCGCTGACGGTTGAAGTTTGTCCGGAATCGATTGCCATACCGGTTGCTTCAGATAGTTTTAGCCTTGAAATTCCCGATGGGGAAATATTGCATTTTGTCCGGCTTTCAAAGCAACTCACCCCAGGTGACCAGGAAGACCTTAAGAAATTTAACCTGGATAATAATTACCAGGTTTTCTTTAAAAAATTTAGTGAATGTGAACCATACACAGAGAAAATAAAAAGTCCGAATACGGTCAGCCGTACCGTCTTACCGGCAGATATTGTTCCACGTGTTTCCCTGGGAACAGTTGAAGCTCCCGGCCCCGATCAAGTTGGCGCCCACCAACACCCCATGCTTGAACAGTTGTTTTTGGGGCTTGCCGGGAATGATATTACAGTCCATGCCGATGATAAATCGGTTGTCTTAAAGGAATATTCAATCGTGCATATCCCTCTTGGTTCAAGTCATTGGGCAGAAGTTGCCGAGAACAAAAAAATGTACTACATGTGGATGGATTTTTTCCTGACCAAGGAAGGACAGGAATGGTTGAAAACGCATAAACCGGTAAGTCCAGAGAAAAAGTGAAAAGGACAATGACAGCACAAGACCTGTCAGTCCTTGTGTAACTGTGTAGTTTCGGTTTATTACCAATACGATGCCGCTAAAAAGGAGCAATTTACATTCAGCAAGATCATCAGCAATTTAGGTGCGGCCCGTAAAACTTCCGTCGAAACAGTCCCGGTTACCGAACCCCGGGATTAAATATTCATTTCGACAGGAATAAAAAAATTCCCGCGCAGACTCGTTCATACCGGGAGTTTTTTGTTTCCCGGATCATCACATCCCTTTTGTATAGGATCAAATGCAAATTATTATTTGTTTGTACAAAAAGGGAACTTATCCGCCATAAAAGGGAGGTCGTTCTAAAAGATTGAAAAGCATTTGAATTTCCGGGGAGGTCGTTTGTAGGCCATAGTTGCCCCTCCGGCAATCAAGGGACGTCATTCTCCAATAAATTTACCCGTATGGCGCACCGGGCAGCCTGTTCGACACAAAAGGGAGGTAATTCTCAAAAACAGAAAAACGCCTGACAAAGGGAGGAGTTCGTTTGACAGAAACCGTAATTTTGAAATTCAGAATTCTTTACGTTTGTATTAAAGCCAAAAACCAGGGAAATCGCTTTTATAATTTTTTCAGGAAAAGTTCAATAAAGAAGGGTTGTCACCTGAATGATATAATGGTGCAGGCGTTCAATGAATTTATCCAAAAGTTTTGATAAATTCTTTATCCCAACCTTTGTTTTAACTTCCATTTAGCCAGTATACTATCAGTAAAAAGTTGGGATAATATTATCGTATATTGTGTCCGTAAATTAAATACAATATCATATGGACACATCAAATCTTCGGGAGACCCATCAAAAGTTGATAGACTTCCTTGTTAACCTGAATAATTCATAAATGCAAAAATGGAGTGATTTCTCATTTTTCTTATCGTTATTTTGTGTCTAAAGTAAAAGCGAGGCGGTATTTTTACGCTTATCTTGTGTTTGGTATCTGTTTCCCTTCCATTTTTAGGGATGATTTTTGATAAAAAGTGGCATTTTCGACCGTTGAAAACACAGCTATCCCTT
>CAZOYZ010000472.1:0-4307 GCA_964584045.1 uncultured Prolixibacteraceae bacterium
ATGGGTAAAAAAGATCAACGAAAATCTGGATCATACACGCTGATAACGTAAATACTAAAAGGCGTCACCCGCCAATGGCAGGTGGCGCCTTTTAGTATTTGATATACTTATCAGAATGATATTTTCTTATATAGACATAATACAAATAAAGAAGATTCATATATTTTTTAAAAAATTATTATGCTATTTTAACTGGGATAGATTAAATTAGCTTTAACGTTTTATAATAAAAACCATCATCACTAACCTCGCTGTTATGAAACTTAAGGCTTTACTCACTATCCTGGCTGCGTTTCCTGCTTTCAGTCATTCATACCCACAAAATATCCCCGCAAAATTCGGTAAAATTGACGCAGAAGAGTTACAGGTAAAGGTTTGCCCCATTGACTCAGACGCTCATGCTTATTTTTTATTTGACACCGGGACAACAGATTTTAAATATGACATGAGCGGGAACAAAGGTTTTCAACTCTTCTTCAATCGTCACCTGAGGGTAAAAATAATCGATAAAGAAGGCCTGGGGTGGGGAGATGTTAAGATCGGCCTTTATCAAAATATTAACAGTAAGGAAGAAATAACCGATCTGAAAGCGTTCACTTACAATCTGGAAAATGATAAAATAACTAAAACAAAACTTGAAAGGGATGACATCCTGAATGAAGAAACCACGGAGAACCTGAAAACAGTGAAATTCGCCATGCCCCATGTGAAGGAAGGTTCTGTGATTGAACTGGAATATTCAATTAAGTCAGACTTCCTGTTCAACCTTCAGCAGTGGTATTTTCAGCGGACAATTCCCACGCTGTACAGTGAATACACGGTCATCATACCCGAGTATTTTTATTACAATCAGGCCCAGCACGGATACTTCCCTATCGAATACCATGTAACCAACAAAAACCAGTCACTTACGTTTACCAATAAAGAGAGAAGCGGTGTTTTGGCAACGACGGAAATCTATACCAGTAAAATCGACTACAGGGAGGACTGTCATCACTACCTGGCCACCAATATTCCATCATTTCCCGACGAACGATTCCTGAAAACCAGGGATAATTATTTGTCACGGGTAAAATTTGAGCTTAATTCCACAAAATTCCCTGATCGGCCAATTAAAACCTATACGACCTCCTGGGAAGAGGTCGACAAGGAACTGGCCGAAAGCGCCAGTTTTGGAAAGGAACTGGACAGGAAGGGGCATTTGGAGGAAGATGTGCAATCAATCAAAGGAAGCGGCCTTCAGGGTGAAGCTTTGTTAAATGCGGCACTGGCTCATCTAAAAAAACAGATCAGCTGGAACGGACAGCTTAACAAATATACGACCGCTGGTCTCGGCAAGGCCTATAAATCCGGTGAAGGCAACTCGGCCGATATCAATCTGAATCTTGTGGTTTTACTCAGGAAACTGGGGTTCAAGAGCTATCCGGTTGTCCTGAGCACCCGGCAAAACGGGATTATTCATCCCGTACACCCTTCTTTGACCAGCTTCAATTACGTCATCGCGATGGCAGAGTTTAACAACAATATTTATTTGATGGACGCCACCGATCCTTATTCAATGCCAAACCTGCTGCCGGTGAGGTGTCTGAACGATAAAGGCCGTATCATCGGCGACCCTGTTGAGAAATGGATCAATCTGATGGACTACCGGACATACATTGCTCAGGCAAGTTACGAGATGACCCTGGACAGCAGTCTGGCACTCACCGGAAAGGTACTTAAGGTATTTTCGGAATACGGTGCCTATGAATACCGTTCGAACATTAAAAGCCCGGACGACGCCGTTAAAACTGCGAAAAAACTTGAAGAGCATGCAGGATCCGTGATTGACAGTATGAAAGTGGCAGGTTTGGATTCTGTCGGGGGCAAACTCATCCTGAGATATCATCTTTGCAGACATGAAGAGACAAATGCCTCAGGTGGTCTGATCTATTTCTCGCCTGGCATTGATCCTTTCTTTGATGAAAATCCGTTTAAGCTTGAAAAGAGGGAATTCCCGGTCGAATTCGAATACCCCTACAGAATTCAGCAAACATATACCTACCTCATTCCGGATCATTATGAAATTGCGGAAATTCCCAAACCAATTGCAGCAAAACTCCCAAATGGTCACGGCAGTTTTTATTATCAAACGTCAAAAAAAGGAAACGTTATTAACGTCAGCTCCCTGATCACGATCAGAAACAGCCTGTTCCTCCCCGACGAATATGAACTTTTAAAAAAATTCTTCCAGTCAGTCATTGATAAACAAAATGAATTCATTCTTTTAAAATCAATTTAATCCTGATAAAACTTCGCCGATGATCCGATTTCTGATTATCCCGCTTCTCGTGTCGATCTTCCTTTCAGGGAACGGGCAAAATAAATGGGACAGCAGTCTGATTGCAGACTCGTTAAAAACTGATGCCAATGCGGTGATCCGGTTTTATTCGACGGATTATGAACGGCTATCGGTCGGGAGTTATCTCATGAAAATTCATCAGGTGGTGACTGTTTTAAATGAAAAAGGAATACCAGCTTCGGAGCTGTTAGTTCCTTATGACCGGAATTCAAAAGTCGTATCGATCGAAGGAATCATCTATGACAAGGAGGGTGCTTCCGTTAAGCCAATTAAGAAAAAAGACTTTGATGATTTTGCATATAATAATGATTTCACGCTGTTCAGCGACGACCGGGTGAAGCATTATATCCCTCCGGTCAGCAATTTTCCTTATACGGTTGAATATTTGTACACGGTTGAGGCCAACAGCCTTATTGGGTTTGGTACCTGGTATCCGCAATGGTTCGATATTTCGGCCGAAAAGGCCCAACTGACCTTTCTTACTCCGCCTGAGTTCGGCCTCCGGCATAAAGAATTGAACTATTCGTTCAAAACAGAGATCCGTGAAGTTGATAAAAAAAAGCAATACAGATGGGTTGCTGAAAATCTGACTGCCATACGACGTGAATCCTCAGCACCGGACTATCTTGACATTTTTCCGGCGCTGCTTTTGGCTCCAAACGAAATTTCATTTGAAAAATATACCGGCGATTTTTCGAGCTGGAACAGCTATGGTCAATGGGTATATCAACTGATAGAGAACAGGGACGTGCTGACTCCTGCTGCCATCGAAGAGATCAAATCTTTAACTGATCCGATCCCGAACAAAAAAGATAAGGTCAAAGCATTATATCAGTATATGCAGCGCAAAACAAGGTATGTCAATATCGCCCTTGGCATAGGTGGCCTTCAACCTGTTCCTGCAGCCGATGTTCACGAAAAAGGATTCGGTGACTGCAAGGCGCTCAGCAATTATATGAAAGCCTTGTTGAAAAGTATCGGCATTAATGCCTATTATACGGTAATCGGTCACGGACCTCACCAAAAAATAAAATTCCCGGAATTCCCGAGTCAAAATCAATCCAATCATATTATTTTATGCGTCCCGACAGATCAGGATACCACGTGGCTCGAGTGCACCAGTCAAACCATCCCTTTTGGTTATATCGGCTCAGGCAATTCCGACAGGTATGCCTTAGTGATCACCCCTACAGGAGGAGTGCTGACCCGTACGCCGGTTTATGCAGCGGGAACCAACACGCGGACCTCAAGTATCCGGGCAACTTTAATGGACGACGGAAGCGCCACATTTCTGTCGGATTTTGAATTCCGGAATTACCTTTATGAGGAAGTGTTCCATCTAATGGGCAAATCGAAAGAAGAACAAAAAAAGAGTCTTTTGAGATCATTGCCCGTCAACGGACTGGAAATCAACGATTTCTCATTAACTGACATTTCTGACCGGGCGGCAAAAGCTTCACTGGAGGTAAAAGGACAAGTGAAAAGCTTTTCTATTAAGGCAGGTAACCGGCTGTTTGTTCAGCCTGATTTCCTGTACGAAAATTCGTTTCCTGCTACGATCAGCGCCAACCGGGAACAGGATTTATGTGAAAATCCGGGTTACTGTTACAAAGACACCATCACGCTTTCCTGGCCCGATCATTTCAGGATTGACTTTTCCCCTCAAAACAAGCTGCTGACTTCAACATACGGGGCTTATCAATTGGTCTATAATAAGGTTCAGGAAAATATGATCATCATTACCCGCTCCGTACAAATTAACAAAGGAATTTACGACAAATCCCTGTTTAAAGAAATTAATGCTTTTCTGGCAAATATTGCAAAATGCGAAAAGGAAAAGATCGTATTGGTCCCAAAAGGATAAAAACAGATCAAAGCCGTTCTTTCCGTTCGGGACCTGTGTCTACTTTACCGGAATATTTTTAAGCGTTTCGAGCAGGAAATCCCAGAATTTTTGGACGGAAGC
>CAZOYZ010000473.1:0-4307 GCA_964584045.1 uncultured Prolixibacteraceae bacterium
CATCAGGTAAAGCTCTGCAGAACGGATCACCGGGATATTCTGGAATAATCCCATATAACCGGCCGAGTCAGGAACCAGGAAAAATTTATTGGCAATATAAACAGGATCGTTTTCTCCGACAAATCCCTGAAAAGAATTGGACGAAAGCGTTGGCCTTCCTTTTTGCGTAGTCGTATTCGCCACATAACCTTCAAACCGCTTATACAAGTCCCTCCGTTTATCCGCTTTCCAGGCATTTGTTTCGGTATAGTCCGAATTTATAATCCCTGCCCGTTTTAAAATATCTTTGTCAAGCGCCCAGATCCACCACTCCTGGTAGCCGTTTGTCAGCGGAAAGGTATAATTAATAAACCAGTTGTAGTCGTTGAGATGCCTGTAAGAGTGGGTCACAGATAAAGCCTGATCGGCAAAATTCCCGTACCAGATAATTTCGGAATCGGTCCAGGGAGAGGTACTGTTATTTAAAAAGCATGCCTTCGGGTCTGACAAAAGAGCACGGGAAACCTCCGTATCATTCAAAACCCCGTTCAGCTCATCAAGCGCGTCGTCGTAATTACCCATTAACAGGTAAACTTTGGCCAGAACAGCCATCGCAGCATGTTTTGTCGCGCGTCCGTACTGGTAGGATTCATTCATGCCTGAAGCATATTGCTTGGGTAGCAAATCTTTTGCTTTTAAAAGATCTTCCACGATCTGGTCGTAAATAAGCCCTGTAGCGACCGGTGTATTGTCCAAAGCGGTTTCCATGGTCGATGCAAATGTTGTACGCAACGTAAGGATTTCTGAATCGTTGGCACCGTTCGGATCGTAAGCCGGACAAAAAAACATGGCTAATTGCAAATTGGTATGTGCCCTGAGGAAATAAGCTTCCCCGATCAGCCGGTCCTGATTGTTGGTCTTTTCCGATTCACTAATATCCCCGAAAGGATTGGCTTCCAGATATTCAATCAAATAGTTGCAACTTGAAATAATCTCATAAGCCGGTTTAAATAAATTATCTACCGCAGTGATCTGATTAGATGTGGTGCGGGAATAAACATCATTGTATCCATTCTGTCCGATTTCCCTCACCATGTCGGACATACCAAGATGCATAAAACCGACCATCCAGTAAGGAGATTTGTCACTACCCTGAATAAATTTTTGATAGGGAGCAAAGATCCCCATTTCTGCCTCACTCAAGCTGGCAAAATTCACAGTTGGTGACGACTCTCTTTCAAAAAAACTATCGCCGCAGGAATAGAATCCAGCCAGGACGACCAATAATAAACAGAAACTGAAAAGCATCCTTAAAGAGCCGGTATATAAACTGTTTTTCATCGTAATCGTTTTAAAATTCTAGAAAGTTAAATTAGCACCGATACTAAACATCCTGACAGAAGGAAGGAATTCAGAGTCATCATCTGTTTCCGGATCAAATCCTGAATAACCGGTCCAGGTCCAGATATTGGTGCCCGAAAGGTATATTCTTGCGCCTTTAAGCCCCATTTTACCTGCGATTTCCTTGTTAAAGTTATACGCCAGGCTGAGCGATTTCAGACGCAAATAGTCGGCCCTTTCCAGATATTTACTTAACCCTTCTCCCTGGCTTTTGGTCCCGCCGTTTGCCCGGTCATAACGTTCTGTTGCAGTAGGCTTTACAGGATTATTGATATCCGGATTTGTCCAGTATCCCTTGAGTCCGGTATTCGGATCTGTTGCATTCGAATCCCACTTGGTATAGTAGGGACTGGCACTTTCATAAACGATTAACGGATATTTTGCATGTTGCTTCTGCCCGGCAGTCCATTCGGGTTTCCAGGACTGATCCAGCATAGCTTTTTTAAATAGTTTATTGCCGATGCCAAAAATCGTCCATTCCTTCTCGCTGTAATTATACATATAATTTCCTCCCGAGAAAGTAAAAAATACACCCAGTTCAAATCCTTTGTACCGGAAGGTATTATTAAATCCACCGTAATAGGTTGGGATCTCTGACTTGTCGTGATGCACCTTTTGATTGTAACTAAGTCTGGAAGTGGTGTAGGTTGACGGGATTTTCCGCCCTGTGCGAACATATTCACCTGTTTCATTGTAAATTGTCTGATCGTACTCCCACAACATGTGAACCCCCCTTTCGGGATCAACTCCCGCATAGTCAATTTTTTGCCACAATCCAAGACGGCCACCAACAAAAGTTTTACTTCCTTTTGCAGCTTCCATATCCTTGGTCAATTCCATGATCTTATTCCTGTTGTAGGAAATATTAAAATCGGTAGTCCACGTAAAATTTTTACCCTGAGTGTTCGCTGAAGAAATATTAAATTCGTATCCCCAGTTTTTCAACCGGCCAACATTCCCGTAAATAGAACCAATGGCTGCCGAGGGAGGTGTGCTGACCGCTAAAAGCAAACCCGACACATTCTGCAAATAATAAGCAGCCGATCCTGAAATCCGGTTGTTTAAAAAACCGAAGTCCAGGCCAACGTCATAACTATCGGTCGTCTCCCAGGTAATTGCCCTGTTTCCTACAGAAAAAGAAGTTCCGGCAGCACTGTAAGTACTTACGCCATATCTGAGATCAGAATTATAGTTAATAGTGATCAGGTTTTTGTCATTTGGAATATCCTGATTACCGGTTTGGCCAAAACTTCCGCGGAGCTTCAATAACGGAACAGCGTTTTTGAGCGAGGAGAAAAAACCCTCGTCGGAGATGATCCATCCGGCAGATACGGCATAGAAGTTTCCCCAGCGGTAGTCCGGATCAAACACTGATGTTCCGTCACGGCGTGCACTTAACCCTAAAAGGTAACGGTCCAAAAATTTATAATCGGCCCTGGCAAAATAGGAGCGCAGGTAACGTTCATTTGTGGTATAGGAAGTCATCGCGACCATTGTTGCCGGGGACGATGATCCCATCTCCTGATTGGTTCCGACCAGACTTCTTCCCTCCATGTCAGAGGCTTTTACTTTCGTTTTTTGGGACTCTGTCCCCAGGACGGCCGAAAGCGTATGTTTTTCGCCAAAAGTCCGGTTGTATTTCAGATAAACATTGTAGTTATAGGAAAAATAGGTTTGCGCATTTGCCCGGGAATAGGAAATTCCATCGTTCGAGATCAGCGTTGAACTCCATATCTTGGAATTATCCTGCAAAACGTCAAAGTCAACACCTGCCTTTACCGATAACCCTTTGATCATAGGAATATGATACTCAAAACCTGACCCGCCAAGTCCCCGGACGTTTTGTTTCTGATCCACAATATAATCCCGATCGCTTGCCATGGCAAAGTTGCCGGCTCCGGGATTCCAGTATCCGGTCGGATCGCTGGAATCATAAACAGGGAACCAGGGAATACCACTCCGGGTAACTTCCCCAAAACCGCCTATTGTTCCGTCACTTTGTCCAAGTGTACGGTGACTCTCCGATTTGACCCGGTAATTATTGGTGTAGGAAAAACTCAGTTTTGTACTCCAGTCAAGGTTCTTTACCGGTGAATAATCGGCATTAATACGGGCAGATATCCGTTCCATATCATTACCGACACTGACGCTCTTGTCATTCCGGTATGAAACGGATGAATAAATCGCACCTTTGTCAAATCCCTGTTTCAATGCAAGATTAACGTCATGATAATTCCCCGTTCGTAAAATGTAATCGAACCAGTCTGTGTCAATCTGCCCGGCTTCTTCCCGGGTCAGGGTTTTTTTGTAAAAACTGTTCAACACATAATCGGTCGTAAAAGTCCTGTCCGGTACGTTGGTATGGGACAAACTCATATCAGCAATTTCAAACCACTCTTTTGTATTCACGAAATCAAATTTCTCGACCGGTTTGGCCAGATGAGATATTCCTGTTGAATAATCAACCTGAACTGATCCCTTCTCTTTTGCTTTTCCCGATTTGGTTGTAATTAAAATGACGCCGTTCGATCCCCTTGAACCATAAATCGCTGTGGCTGCGGCGTCTTTCAGCACTTCGACCGATTCGATATCATTGGGGTTTAATGTCGCCAGGATGTTCTGAGTGGCAGAGGTTCCATCATTCATTCCGACACTTCCATTTCCGAAAGCAGGCATCCCGTCAATGATCCATAACGGATTGCTTCCCGAACTGATTGAATGATAACCACGGACTTTAATACTGACCTCGGCACCCGGGGAACCGCTGGTCGTGGCCACCTGAACACCGGCTGCCCTTCCCTGTAAAACATCCGTAAAAGAAGAGGTGGGTACCTGTATCAACTCTTCACTACGCACCGTTGCAATAGAGCCTATAATATCCCTTTTCTTTTTCGTTCCGTAACCGATCGCCACCACTTCCTCAATTC
>CAZOYZ010000474.1:0-4304 GCA_964584045.1 uncultured Prolixibacteraceae bacterium
CGCTTTCACTTCGTGCAAGCGGCTCCCGTTCGGCATGATTCAAACCCGTTTGTCTTTTGCGCTCACTTAACCGCCGCTTTAAAGGAACGTTCAAAACTATTTCATTCCGGGAACGTACAAAACACAGGAATCGGTAAACGTCAAAAACTTATCGGGGAATGGAGCCGGATCCTGCCTGGACAAGGCATTCAGCGATCTGAAAATCAAACGGGCGGGTTAATTTTATATTTTCAGGGTTTCCTTCGGTCAGGTTGATCTTCTCTCCAAGGGCTTCACAAACCGAGGCATCATCTGTAAAATCGTCTCGCATGGACTGAAAATATGCCCGTTTAATGAGATCTGCAAGAAAAGTTTGCGGGGTCTGAACAAGGAAAAAATGGCTTCTTTCCACATGTCTGCTCCCCTGTTCGTCTACCAGACGAAGCGAGTCGGTAACCGGCATCACCGGGACGGCATTTCCCTTTTCAATCGCCAAATCCGCACAATTCCGAATGGTTTGCAAAGATACAAGCGGCCTGACCCCATCGTGTATAAAGACCAAACCTTCGCCGGGCACCTCAGCCAGACCATTTTTGACCGACTGAAACCGGTTTAAACCGCCAGTCACCAGAGTATGTTTTAAACGAAACTGATATTTCGCGCAAAGATCATTCCAACAGCCAAAAGAGCCGGCCGGTAAGACCACAACGAGCCGGATCAGCGGCTCAAAAGCTGCGAACTGCTCCATGGTTCTCATCAATACCGGCTTACCGGCCAATTCCATGAATTGCTTGGGAATTTCCGAATTCATCCGGGAACCACTACCTCCGGCAACTATCAACGCAAACTTTTCCATAAGCGGGATGTTGAACACAAAAATAACACATCTGTTTCATTCCTTTTAACTGTTCGCAGAATTAACTATCTTTTGCAGCATAAAAACAAAATAACAGGAACATGGAAACATTAATGAATTTTTTAACCGACTTAAGCAGGAACAATAACCGGGAATGGTTCCTTGAAAACCATCAGCGTTATGAAGAAAGCCGGGATCAGATGCTGTTTTTTACCGGGGTGATGATCGAAGAGATCCGGAAATTTGACCCGGAAATTCCGCCGATGAACCCGAAAGAATGTTTGTTCCGTATCTTCAGAGATGTTCGCTTCTCGAACGACAAAAGACCATACAAGACCAACATGGGAAGTTACATTGCGCCGGGAGGGAGAAAAGGTAACCGCGCCGGCTACTATTTCCACATCGAGCCGGGAAGTTCGGTGATCGCCGGAGGACTTTGGTGTCCGGAAGCTTCACCTCTCCGGGCCGTCCGTTTCGAAATTCTGGACAACGCTGATGAGTTCAGAGCGATCTTAAATGATGAAAAATTCAGAACATATTATCCCGCCATTGAAGGAGAAAAACTAAAAACAGCCCCGAAAGGCTTCGATAAAGACTTTAAGGATATCGAATTACTTCAGTACAAATCCTATGCTTTCAGTACCCCTCTAAGTGACCGGCAGGTACTTAACGGCAATTTGGTCGACTTTTCGGCGGGGGCATGCCGGACATTGTTCCCGATGAACCGTTTTTTGAACTCGGCGCTTGATAAATGGTTGTAAAAGGCTGATCGCCCAGGCATAAAACTGACGACTCAGTGAGAAAAAATGTTCCTTCAAAAAAAAATTTGCTGTTTTTTGAAAAATTTTTCGGGAAGAGGGGGTACAAATCGACACCAAAAGGTATAAATAGGTAGGTTAAGTTTCTTCCCAAACGACCCATTTCAAAAAAAGCCGGCATAATTTGCCGGCTATTTTTATCTCTGTAAATACTAACTTATTGAATTTAAGCTAATTATTAATCTTAAAAACATCCTTCCCCTCCGGTCCCTGGTTTCCGGTCTCCCGTCTCCATTATCTACTTCACTTCGTGCAAGCGGCTCCCGTTCGGCATAGTCCAAACTCTGTTTGTCCTCTGCACTCACTTAACCGCCAGTTTCACTTCGTGCAAGCGGCTCCCGTTCGGCATAGTCCAAACTCTGTTTGTCCTCTGCACTCACTTAATCGCCGCTTTCACTTCGCCGTTTTTTACCAGCCATTCGGCAATCTGAACGGCATTCAGGGCTGCCCCCTTTTTGATCTGATCACCAACACACCAGAACGTGAAACCTCTGGGGTTTGTCAAATCCCTCCGCAACCGGCCCACATAAACATCATTTTTACCGGCAACAAACAAAGGCATGGGGTATTCTTTATTTTGCGGATTATCAATCACCGTCACTCCCTCGAACCGGTCGAGCGCATCCCGGATCTGGCCGAGTTCCAGCTCCTCCCGGGTTTCAACCCAAATGGCTTCCGAATGTGAGCGGGCAACAGGGACACGAACACAGGTGGCACTTACCGTTGCTTCACTGTGCATGATCTTCTTCGTCTCCCAGTTCATTTTCATTTCCTCTTTGGTATAATCGTTATCCAAAAAGACATCAATATGAGGGATCACATTCATCGCCAGTTGATACTGAAACTTCTTCACGGTCACTTCTTCGCCTTTCGCGATCTGACGTACCTGTTCTTCCAGTTCGGCAATTCCCTGCGCCCCCGCGCCGCTGGCAGCCTGATAAGTGGCTACATGCACGCGGGTGATCTTTGACAAATTATCGACCGGCTTCAGCGCAACAACCATCTGGATCGTCGAACAGTTCGGATTGGCAATAATATTCCGTGGCCGGTTTCTGGCATCTTCAGGGTTAACTTCGGGCACTACCAGCGGAATATCATCTTCATAGCGGAAAGCGCTCGAATTATCGATCATGATCGCTCCGTGTTTTGTAATCGTCGTTGCAAACTCTTTCGAAACCGATGCACCGGCAGAAACCAAAGCGATATCGATTCCCCTAAAATCGTCATTGTGCTTTAATTCCTTTACAGCCAACTTCTTTCCTTTAAACTCATACGTTGTTCCGGCGCTTCTGGCCGATCCAAATAACACAAGCTCATCTAACGGGAAATTCCTCTCGGCCAGCACGTTTAAAAATTCCTGGCCCACTGCTCCGCTTGCACCAACTACTGCAACTTTCATTTGTTTATCATTTTAATAGCGTTTCAATTCTTACTATTTAAAGCTTATTTAACAAGCTGTTCCGGAATAGTATCCTCGGCAACAAAGTTATGTTTTACTTTTAATTTTTCAAAAAAAGCATGTTTTAATTTATAATTTTTCGAGATTTGGTGATATTTTTTTAACAATTGAAACAAGAAGTAACCTTTTTACCCTGTTCATCCCCCACAAGGACACCGCGGCATGATTTTTGAGAAACCCTTTATAAACTTATACAAAATAAATACGTATTAAGTTTTTGAAGTCTATCCATTAAATTGCACATGAACTTATGTTCATCTCCATTGTGAGACTCTGATTATTCGTTACGCCCTGTCTGTTGAAGTACAAAGATACTTTATCCGTGTTAATCAGCTTTCATTAAGAAAACCAAAAATCATGGAAGTTAAAAAGAATCCGCAGGTTGATCTGGAACGGCATCATCAGTTTTTTCTGGAGTTAGGGTTAGTTCTGGCGTTAATCATGACCTATGCCGCTTTTGAATGGAAATCCAAAATCCATGAAACCAGTTCGCTGGGGCAAGTCCGGGCTCAGGAAGCAGAGACTGAACTCATTCCCGTTACCAGGCAGGAACAGGTACGCCCTCCTGAACCTCCGCCCCCGCAGAAAGTTGTTGAGATCCTGAATATCGTTTCTGATGATGTTAAAATTGACGATGAACTTGACATTGACGACACGGAGGCTGATGAGCAAACGATGATCGATGTTAAGCCGGTCATCTCCATGGGACGAGAAAAAGAAAAAGAAGATGACTCTCCTGTTTTTTATGTTGTCGAGGAAATGCCTGAATTCCCCGGCGGTGAGCTGGCCCTCCGCCGGTTTATCTCCAATGCCATAAAATATCCTGTCATTGCCCAGGAGAATGGGATCCAGGGAAAAGTATATGTCAGTTTTGTTGTCGGGAAAGACGGTCACGTTTCTGATGCCCGTGTGATCAGGGGAGTTGATCCCTCGCTCGACAAGGAAGCGATACGTGTTGTAAACAGTTTGCCTCGCTGGAAACCCGGAAGACAACAAGGAGAGACAGTGCGGGTATCGTTTAGTGTGCCCATCAGTTTTGTACTTCAATAATATTACAGTTGCCGGCTCCCGGGAAAGGCCTCTCCTGCCGGAGGGGCTTTTTTACGATGTCCGGTTATCAAAATCCGATGAACGATTCTTCACTTTGGCCAGTCTCCCCTATATTTGCAAAAAGTCATTACAGTGAAGTGTA
>CAZOYZ010000475.1:0-4293 GCA_964584045.1 uncultured Prolixibacteraceae bacterium
CCTTAAGAGTAACCTATGACTATAAGAAAAAGTACTTTGCCGATTTCAGCAATGCATATATAAACGGGTTCAAACTTCAGAAGGGACAAAAAGGCGGATTCTCGCCCTCACTGGGACTTGCATGGATCGTGACCGAAAAACCCGAAAAAAGTCTGGTCAATTACCTGAAAGTAAGGGCTTCGGCCGGATTGATCAACTACGAATTTAGCGGAAGCAATTACCGGTTGTATGAAAGCACGTTCGAGTCCGGTTCTGCGTACACCTGGAATGATGGCACGCGCAACGTGAAACAGGCCTTTAACACCCGTTTGGCTAATTCTGATCTGACTTTCGAAAAAATGAAAAACGTAAACCTGGGGTTTGAGGGCTACTTTCTTAACCATTCCGTCTATATGGACGCCAATATCTTCTATACCCGTAATTCCGGACAGGTTATCCGCAGAAGTATTTACGCGCCTTACGTCGGCAACCTCTATCCGTATGTAAACTACGAGATCACGGATTACAAGGGAGCAGAACTGGGAGTCACCTGGACGGAAAACTTTGGTGATTTTTCATTTACACTCGATGCAAACGCTCTGGTTTATACAACCAAAGCGATAAAACGTGACGAATTATGGACCAACGCCTATCAATACAGGGAAGGACGTTATGCCGACGCCATGTTCGGGCTCGAAGCAATTGGCTTTTTTGCCGATCAGGGCGATATCGCAGGCAGTCCGGTACAGTTGTTCGGCGAAGTCAGGCCCGGGGACATCAAATACAAGGACCAGGACGGGAACAACAAGATCGATGCAGATGATGAAATCCAGATCGGGAATTTGTCAGGGGCAAGGATCTTCTATGGAGTGAACCTGACCTTAAAGTTCAAAGGACTGAGCGTATTTGCACTCGGCAACGGACGCTACGGGTCAGATTCCCAGTATAGCGGAGCCTACTTTTGGGTAGATGGTTCCGACAAATATCCGGAAGAAGTGCTGAACCGGTGGACCCCCGGGACGGCCTCCACAGCCACTTATCCCCGGTTAACTTCAAAGAACAGTCTGAATAACTTCAGAAGCTCAACCTTTTGGATGTATGAAAATAACTATTTCACGCTTGACCGTGTGCAACTGAGTTACGATTTACCCGGGAAGATCGCGGGGAAGCTTTTTACCAAAGGGCTGATCCTCTACCTCCGCGGCGAAAATCTGGCCAGGCTCTCGAAAGATGCCGATAAGAGGCAACTCCGGATCGGCTCCGAACCGGCATACCGTAATTATGCGCTTGGACTGAGAATGACGTTTTAAAAAAATAAGGACTATGAAGATGAATTCATTTAAGATAATTACTCCGATCCTGGTTTTTGGATTTTTAGCCGGCGCTTGTGAGATTTTTACCGAGCCGGGGAAAGACAATCAGTATACCGAAGACCGGGTATTCCATGATCCGGCATTTGCAGAAGGGATCCTGGCAAACGGTTATCTGGCGTTGCCCAGATCCTACAATCCGGATGAGGAAACCGCGACTGATGATGCCGTATCCAATGACAACTCCAGCCGGTTCAGGCGAATGGCTACCGGCGAATGGTCGGCTAAATACAACCCGTTTGATATTTGGGCGGGCACCTACGACGATATTGCCAACCTCAATTATTTTCTTTCCGTGGTCGAGTCGGTGGAATGGAGCTGGCAGAGCACGATCAGGAATGAATTGTTCATTAAAAAGCACAAAGGCGAAGCTTTGGCGTTAAGGGGTTATCTTTATTACCGGTTGCTGGTCAGGTACGGAGGTATGGGCACTGATAACAACCTGCTGGGCATTCCACTGGTGACTACCCCCATCAGTATTCATGACAACTGGAAACTGCCCCGCAACACGTACCAGGATTGCGTCGATCAGATCAATGCGGATTATGATGCCGCCATCGCACTGTTACCCGATAAATGGGAAAATAAAACCACAACGGATGAAGAATCCCTGGCTCACAATAAGGTTAACGGGACCCAGAACCTGAACCGGATCAACGGACAGATCGTTCGGGCACTGAAGGCCAGGCTGGCTCTCCATGCTGCCGGACCGGCATTTAATAACAACAGTTTCGATGAAGCCAAATTCGCAGAAGCAGCCGCGATCACAGCGCCGTTGTTGGTCGAAAACGGAGGAACCTCGGGCTTTCCTACCGATATTAAGATCTATGACAACGACAATGATATCACCAACAAGGATATCCTTTGGAGAAACGATCATTTTACAAACAATACCCTCGAATCCCAAAATTATCCCCCGTCCTTATATGGCAATGGCCGGATCAACCCAACCCAGAACCTGGTCGATGCCTTCCCGATGAAAAACGGGTATCCCATTACGAATCCGGCCAGCGGTTTTAACCCCGAATCGCCCTATGCAAACCGAGACCCCCGGTTAGCCACCTTTATTCTGTTCAACGGAGCCAAACTAAAAAATGTCACCATCGATACCAGCGTAAACAGTCCTGCTTCCGACGGACTGAATAAAGTGCCCGAATACTCCACGCGTACCGGCTATTACCTGCTGAAATGGCTGCGGGTGAACGTGAACATGACCCCCGGAACAACGACCACAGCCAGACACTTTTATACCCATGTACGGTACACCGAGCTTTACCTGAATTATGCCGAGGCCGCCAATGAAGCATGGGGCCCTGACGGCGATCCGAACGGCTATGGTTTTACAGCACGGACAATCATCAGGGCCGTACGTAAACGGGCCGGGATTACCCAACCCGATCCTTACGTGACATCCCTGACCACCCGGGAAGCGATGCGCGAACTGATCCGGAACGAGCGCAGGCTGGAGCTCTGCTTTGAAGGTACCCGCTTTTGGGATCTCAGAAGATGGCATTCAGACCTTACGGAACCAGCAAGGGGTGTGTCGATCAACGGAAACGCTTATACACCCGTTGAAGTTGAAGGCCGTACTTATCCTTCCCATGCGATCTACGGCCCAATCCCGAATCAGGAGATCCTTAAGTATGAGGGATTGGTACAAAACAAGGGTTGGTAGTATTTTAATATAAAAGATAAAAACGAGCATCTATGAAACGAATAATTTCTTTAGTTTTAATCGTCTTTTTGATGACAGGAATATTTTCCTGTCAGAATGAAGAATGGGGTTTCGCGGATTTTGACTATACCACCACCTACTTCCCTTATCAATATCCGGTAAGGACGCTGGTACTGGGCGATTACTATTTTGATAACAGCAACGATAATGATCACAAATTTCTGATCGGGGCGCATATGGGCGGTGTCTATGAAAATAAAGAGGATATCGTGGTTACAATAGGCGTGGACAACTCGCTTGCGGATCATGTATACAATTCGGTTGGGGGTACCCCGATCAAGGCGCTTCCGCAGTCTTATTATACACTGAGCAACACTTCCACGATTGTTATCCCCAGAGGGGAGGTTTTTGGCACCGTTGAAGTTCAGTTGACTCCGGCCTTCTTTGAGGATACGCTCGCTATTGGCACAAATTACGTGATCCCGTTGCGGATTTTAAACTCTACGACCGATTCCGTGCTCATGGGGAAAACGCAGAACCCGGCACCAGATCCGAGAGTCGCCGCAGACTGGACCGTTGCTCCCAAAAATTTCACGTTGTTTGGTATCCGGTACATGAACGAATATCACGGTAAGTACCTGCTGAGAGGGGCATCTGTCATAAAAGCTGCCGACGGTAGTACCGTGGAAACCATTGTCTACCGGCAGAAGTATGTAGAACAGAATCCGGTTGTTCCTGTTCTGACTTATCGCAGAAATGCCGTAAAATACAGCAACTCGATTCGCCGGACAGATGGCGGGAGTCCAGGATCATTTGAAATGGTGCTTGAATTCGACTCAAACGGAAACGCTGAGGTTGCCAATTCCACCCGGTTCACCCGGTTCCCGGTTTCAGGAACCGGAAAATTTGTCGAAGATGCCGAAGAATGGGGAAATAAAAAGCACCACGCGATTTATCTGGACTATCAAATCCAGGTGGGAACAGAAACCCATCAAATCAAAGACACCCTCGTTTTCAGGGATAAAGCGGTGGTATTTGAAGAGTTTGTTCCTCAAGTGATAAACCCATAGAAAGCGCAATCACCTCACCATTGGCTGAGGCTGCTTACATATTTTAACTAAAAAGAGACGCTATGACTGGAAAATGGCTTTTTACAACAGTCCTGATGCTCGCGGTTGCGGCAGGACTCTGTTCATGTTCAGGGAAGACGGAGAAGAATGTTTCCCGGGAAATCACGATCGAAAACGCGGAAATGCGACTGGTCCTCGG
>CAZOYZ010000476.1:0-4289 GCA_964584045.1 uncultured Prolixibacteraceae bacterium
TCCCTTCGATCTCACTACCAAAAGGTGGCGGTGCGATCAAAGGAATTGATGAAAAATTTTCGGTGAACGCAGTGAACGGCACCGCTTCATTTTCTGTCCCGCTTCCCTTTTCTCAGGCAAGGGGCGTTACCCCATCTCTTACTTTGTCTTATAATTCCGGCTCAGGAAACAGCATGTTTGGCCTTGGCTGGAGTTTCGGACTTTCGTCCGTCAAACGGAAAACAGACGATGGGATTCCGCAATACCTCGACGATCCGGACTCAGATACTTTCCTGTTTTCGGGTGCAGAAGATCTGGTTCCCGAATTCAAAAAAAAGCAAGACGGCAGCTTTGAGCGGGACGGGGAGGGGAATTACGTCATCCATGAAAAAGACTCGCCGGACGGTGAATTTCGGATCCGGTATTACAGACCCCGGACAGAAGGTCTTTTTGCCAGGATTGAACGGTGGCGCAGCAAATCATCAGGAGAAATGAAATGGCGGGTCACCACCAGAGAAAACGGATCAACCCTGTTTGGCTGGACAGCTAACTCCAGAATTGCTGATCCCGTCAATGAACTTCGTATTTTCGAGTGGCTGCCTGAATTCGTTTTTGATGACAAAGGGAACTGCTCACAGTTTATTTATAAGCCCGAAGATGACAAAGGTTTTGATCGTACCCTGCTGCACAACCGGAACAGGTTCAGGAACGGCACGATCACCTATACGAACCGTTACCTGGAAAAAGTCCTGTACGGAAACAAAACTCCCTTTAAACATTTTGGTGATGCCTGGCCCGCTGCAAATGACTATCTGTTCTCCACCGTATTTGATTACGGCGAATACGATCCCGCGTCGCCGTTTGAATTCACATCCGACTGGATTTTCAGAACCGATGCATTTTCCGATTACAAGGCGGGTTTTGAGATCCGTACCACCCGGCTTTGCAAAAGGGTCTTGCTGTTCCATCATTTTACAGCGCCTGGCGAATATGACGGACTGGTCAGCTCACTGGACTTTGAGTATGACGCGGATCCCACAACGGATTTTGCACTCCTGAAATCGGTCACTTCCCGCGGAACTATTAAAAAACCGGATGGCTCTTACGCTCAAAGAAGCCTTCCACCGATGGAGTTTTCCTATCAGCCGCATGCGTGGAACAGGGAGGTGAAAAGCATTGGGCCTGAAGATCTAACACATGCGCCTGCAGGTCCGGAAGAGCCGTCCTGGCTGTTTACCGACCTCTACGGCGAAGGCTTATCGGGAATTCTGGCCGAGCAGGGAGGCAGTTGGTATTACAAACGAAACAAGGGTAACGGAGAGTTTGAACAAGCCAGGCAAGTCTCTCCAAAACCTTCATGGGAAGGGTTGGGTACCGTGATGCAACTGACCGATCTCGACGCCGACGGAGGCCGGCAACTTGTGAGTTACCAAAAACCCTGTGCCGGCTATTTTGACTTGAATGATGAAAACCAATGGCAATATTTTCGTCCGTTCAAAAGCCTGGCTAATATTGACCTCAGAGATCCCAACACCCGCATGCTGGATTTGAACGGCGACGGAAAACCCGATCTGGTCGTTACCGAGGACCAGGCCATCTCGTGGTATCCCGGTGAAGGAAGGAACGGCTTTTCACCGGTGAGGCAGGCGCCGAAACCGTCCGACGAGGAAGAAGGGCCACGGGTAATTTTCGCGGACATCACACAGACCATTTTTCTGGCCGACATGTCGGGCGACGGCATGACCGATATCGTCAGGATCAGGAACGGAGAGGTCTGCTACTGGCCCAACCTGGGATACGGGAAATTCGGAAGGAAGGTGACCTTCGACCAGTCACCGGTGTTTGATCATCCCGATGCCTTTAATCCGTCTTTTATCCGGCTGGCCGACATTGACGGTTCAGGCACCACAGATATCATCTATCTGGGACAGAACAGGTTTTCCTGCTGGAAAAACCTGAGCGGCAACCGGTTTGACCCCTCTCCTTTTGAAATTGAACCTTTCGGGGAGATCCATACCCGCGCCCGCATCACAGTTGCCGATTTGCTGGGTAACGGTGTGGCCTGTCTGGTCTGGTCAAGCCCCCTCCCGAAAGACGTGCATACCCCGTGGAAGTACATTGATCTGATGAACAGCAGAAAGCCCCACATCCTGATTTCCTGGAAAAATAACAGGGGAAAAGAGGTTTCCCTGGAATATACGCCATCGACCAAATTTTACCTGGATGATCTGAAATCCGGCAGACCGTGGGCCACAAAGCTGCATTTCCCGGTGCATTGTGTTTCCCGGGTGGTTACGGAAGACAAGATCTCCGGATACCGGTTTGTGAGCGAATACAAGTATCATCACGGTTATTATGACCATGCTGAACGGGAGTTTCGCGGTTTTGGGATGGTAGAGCAAACTGACGCTGAAACATTCGAACACTGGGTCAAAGGAAATGCCTCTAACATCGTGGAAGAACCGCTCCACCAGGAGCCCGTTCTATCGAAAATATGGTATCATACAGGAGCTTTTATTAACAAAGACAGCATTCTGAACCGGTTTAAGAAAGATTACTGGTACAATGAACTACTGCGGGAGGGATTCACGGTCATCCATTCTGAAACGGAACTGCCCGACGCCCGGCTGGTAACCGCCCCGGGAACGGACCCTTCCATACTGGATCATTTGTCAGGAGAAGAATGGCAGCAGGCATTACGGGCCTGCAAGGGAATGGGCCTGCGCTCGGAGGTATTTGCCAGGGATGCCGTCAGGTTTGGAAATACCGAAGAGGCCCGTAAAAGAGAACTTACTCCCTACAATGTGGACATGCACAATTGTATCATCGAACTGGTCCAGCCTAAAGGCACAAATAAATATGCCGTATTTGCAGTAAAGAAAAGCGAATCGGTTTCGTACCGTTACGAACGAAATCCGGATGATCCGCGTATCGCCCATAGTCTCAATATTAAAACCGATGAGTACGGGAACGCGCTCGAATCGGCAGCCGTGGTTTACCCGAGAAAAGTTGCCGATACCTCCTTGCCGGCTGAAACACAGCAGGAACAAAACAAGACAGTGATCATTTACAAGCAAAACCGGTTTACCAATGATGTGATCAGTGAGGAGGAGTACCGGCTCCGGCTACCGTCGGAAGTCCTTACCTGCGAATTAAAAGGTGTTCCAAAATCAGGAGAATACTATGTCCCGTCCGACTTTAACGATATTCTGTCCGATACCCGCTCCGATACCGCTCAGTATCAGGAAACGGATAAGCCGTTAACTCCGGGAAAGGCACAGCGAAGGCTGATCGAACAGATCCGCACCACGTATTACCGGAACGATTTGGCCGGGCAGCTGCCTCTGCACGAGCTACAATCGCCGGCATTGCCATTCGAAAGTTATCAGTTGGCTTATACGCCGGAGTTGATCACAGACTTGTTCGGCACCAGGGTCAGTGGTGCATTGCTCACCGAAGGAAATTTTACCCACAGTGATGGGGATGAGAACTGGTGGATCCCTTCAGGTATCACCCGGTTTATCCGGCAAGCCGAAACGGCCGCCGACGCCCAAAACCGTTTTTATACCCCGGTTTCTTATACCGATCCTGCCGGAGCAACGACACAGGTCACCTACTATAGTAACTATTTCCTTTTCGTGGAGGAAACGGAAGACACCGTGGGAAATAAAGCCAGAGTGGAAAAGTTTAATTTCAGAACGCTTTCGCCGCAACGAATACGTGATATCAACGGCAATCTGGCTGAAACGATCAGCGATGAACTGGGGTTTGTGAAAGCCATGGCGGTGATGGGAAAAGGGAATGAGGCCGACGAACTGACCGGCCTGACCGATTTCACTGAAGCGGCAGAAAGGACAGCCATCCGGGATTTCTTTGATGCTGCCGATTCGATCCAGCTTTCAAACCGTGCAAAAAACCTTTTGTTAAGATCAACCACACGGTTCGTTTATGACCTGGAACCCGGCGCCGGCAAGCCTGTAGCAGTCGCATCGATCAGCCGGGAGGAGCATTACAAAAAAAACAACCAGTCGCCCGTTCAGATCGCTTTTGAATACTCCAACGGCATGGGTGAAGTGGTCATGAAAAAGGTTCAGGCGGAGCCCGGCAAAGCGAAACACGTTATTGTCAATCCTGACAACTCGGTCACCATCAGTGAAGTGGACACATCCATCCTGGATCCGAAACAGCTTCGCTGGATCGGCAACGGGCGGATCATCAAAAACAATAAAGGGAACCCGGTCAAACACTATGAATCCTATTTCTCGGTGACCCCTCATTACGAGGATTTCAAAGAGCTGACAGAAACCGGC
>CAZOYZ010000477.1:0-4279 GCA_964584045.1 uncultured Prolixibacteraceae bacterium
CTGTCAATGATCACCCCATCCATGTCGAAAATCACGCAGTACTTCATCTTCTTTTGGTATTTACGGCCCTAAATTTAATGCGAATTCTGTTATGGCCTTCATTTTTGTTCGATCATTCCTTGGCAGAACGCTCCGGGCAATCCGCAAATTTTTTATTTTTTTTGAAACAGGATAGTGGAAAACGGACCTTTAAGGACATCACAAATGTGACGGATATCCTTAAAGGTTATGGCGGCAGTTTTTGATGACATTTGTTTGCCACAATATCATGGTTATCCCGGAACATATCATTCAAAGAACTTAAATTTAAAACAGATGAACATCTTTGATTTTCATTGTATTACAGGGAGAGGTGATCCGGAACAGAAAATAGTCAGGAGTACTCAATCATTTGAATGAATATTGAAACGAACAACAGAGAACGAACCACGCAGGCAGGAGCCTGCACCAAGGATGATTCAGGTGGCGAGTTCAATGGCGTTGAAGCGTGTTAACGTGATGACTTGTGATACTTGCAGGTCCTTAAATTGAAAAACCAAACTTATGAAATTATCCCTTTCCAACTTTTTTTTGAAAGCTGTTTTGTTTTCAATTGGCTTTGTTGTGGGCTTTTCTCCGGCCTTTGCACAAGATACCATCGTGGTGGATAGCGTGCTTTGGTCGAATCGGAGCGGGCTCGAAAACGTGCTGCTGGGCAAGGTTTCCGGCTTAAACGTGAAAAGCTGGACCGGTACCCCGGGAATGCAGTCTGTGGTTAATCTTCGTGGCCTCAGTATGGATCCGACCGACGGATCGACCATGCCACTGATCATGATCAATGGCGTACCGGTAATTGCCAGTCCTTCTGAAATAACAGCAATTAATCCGCTAAGCTATTTTTCGCCGGAGCAGGTTGATCGCATTGAAGTGATAAAAGATATTGCCCGGTTGGCCGCGTATGGCGTACAGGCGCCGAACGGGGCGATTAACATTGTGATGAAAGAAGGCAAAACCGGCACCCTCCGGGTATTGTTTTCGGCTTTTGCCGGAGCGAACTTTAAAGGAGACTTCGATTACAAAAAAGACGCCTTTTACAATTTCAACACCACCGCCCGCCGGGAGGTGTATCAGAGCGGGTCTTTTGTTCACGAACAAAATGTGATGATTGACGGCGGTGGAGACTATGGTTCCTACTTGTTTGGCATCAATAACCATTCGGATGCCGGCATCATCGATGGAACCACTTACAGCCGGCAGTCCCTCTTTTTTAATGCAAAGTATCACATTACCGACAAGTTTACGACCCGTTTCTATAATAATTTATCGCTGGCGGGGAGGGATGGTCGTTACGCGGGTGAATCCGTCCGGGACCTGGTTTTGCCGGTGATCGGGAACGAACGTTTCTTCATGGACAAAAAGCGAAACGTCGCCCTGCTGTCGTCGCTGGATTTAAATTACCAGTTCTCCTCCAATCTGAGTTTGAAGTCGGTCGTTGGCTTGTCGTACGAAAGCGCCAGACGCGATTTCTATATTCCGTCCAATATTCTCGATCGTCGCATTCGTTCTTACAGCGCGGCATACAAACGCCAGTTGCTGACGGTGAACACGACCCTGAATTACCTGCACCGGTTTTCAGACAAGCTAAACCTGGAGATGGTTCTTGGAAACGAAATCAGGAGTATCGACAACCGTCTCACCTCGGTGGACGGAGAGCGTACCATGGAAGACGGTGGTTCGAACTTTGTCAAGATCGTCACCGGGTACAATGCCGGCCAGACCGACGCTTTTTCTACACATGACCAGGAAAACCTGGTCTCGTATTATGGAACATGGAACCTGAATCTGAACGACGAACTGCGCGTAAAGGCGGTGCTTCGTACCGATGGAAGTTCATTGTACAAAGACAAATGGAAATTGTATCCGGCATTCGGGGTGAATTATGCCCTGAATCAATCGCTGAAGTTACCCCTGACGGTGAATGTTTCCATTGGGAAAACAGGCGTGTTGGCCAACGACGAAGTGTATCGCGGGCAACTCACCGCGTACGGCGACTATTACGGCGGAACTGATTTGGGGATCGGAACATTGTATCAGCCATTCGACGGAGCCAAGAGTGTGGACATTACCCAGTTCGACGCCGGCGTGACGTTCAGGGCTTCCAAATCGTTTACCCTTTCTGTCAACTATTTCAGCAAGCAATACGAGAATTTCACGTATATGCGTTACCTGCCCAACATCAGCGGGATTAACGGCCAGTTTGAAACCGGGGCCAAACTTGCGCTCAGCGGAATAGAATTCGATGTGCAGGCCAAAATCGTTGACCGTAAATTCTTCGGCTGGTCGTGTAACCTGAACATGGCAACCTATGAGAACGAAGGGAAAGAACTTCCCGGTGACATCAAAAAGACAAGCTTGTCACAATTTCAGGCGTTGAAAAACGGCGATGCCATCACTTCGTTCATCGCGTATGAAAACGGAATTCAGAAACTGATCGGGAACAGCGCTACGGAATTTTTTGGCGGGTTCACCAACACATTCCGGGTTGGAAAGTTTTCGGCCAGTATGCTGATCACCTACGCTTACGGTGCCGATGTGATCGCCGAGTCCTTCAACAGCCGTTACAGCGAAGCGGTTATTGGCGACGACTTTCCGTTAAAGGAAGCTGAAACACCTTATTACTTCAAAGAAGTTGATGAAAACGGCGATGTCGTTTACCAGGGTATCCGGACGATTGAAGATGGCAGTTTTATCCGGCTCAGCAGCGCTTCTGTTTCCTACGACCTCAGTGCTGTTTTGAAAAAAGGGACGGCGCTGAATGCCGCACACGTGTTCGTGAGGGGTGACAACCTGCTTACGCTTTCGAAATACAGCGGGTTCAATCCCGAGGAAAATATCACAGGGAACCGCCGACACGATATGGCTTATACCGGCACACCGCTTCCTCTCTCGGTTGTATTAGGCTTGAAACTTCAGTTTTAAAACAAGATGATGAATAGAATAAAACACATAAGACTGGTGAGCATGGCATGGTTGCTTATGGCAGGTGCATCATGCGATGATTTTCTCACCTTTGAGAATCCCGACAACAAAACGGTGCCCGGCGAGTACTACACCCTGGCAAAAGAAGTTGAGCAGGCTGTCGTGGGAATCTACGTTGACTTCCGCCGGGCTTTGTTATCGAATCATGCCTGGTTGATGTATGGCGAGGCCCGTGTCGGGGATTTGCAGGTTGACGTCGACTTTTATGACGAAGTGCTGAATCAGCAATTAAAGGCTAATCACAAGCGTATCCAACAGCTTTCTGACTGGGCGTATTTTTATGATGTGATTTATGATGCCAACGAAGTTCTCCGGCTCATTGAAAAAGTGGATCGCGGGGTTTTGACCAGCTATCAGGTTCGTTTGTTCAAAGGGGAGGCGCTGGCGCTGAAGTCCATGGCTTATTTCTATCTCGCCCGGGTATGGGGAGATGTGCCTTCTGCCGAACGCCATAACTTCGGACAGGTCATTTCTTCAGGCACGGCCGTTGAATTGGCGCTGTCGTTTGTCACAGAGGCACAAAGCCTTCTGCCGTGGATCCTGATGAACACCGATGGGATCGAAAGCGCCGCGCTGACCGCTGTCCGTTTTAACAAAACCGCCGCGATTCTTCTTGCGGCACAGGAAAACTTGTGGCTGGGGAATCATGGCGATGCCTACGCGTTGTTGAAAAGCGCCACCGAACCTGAAAAAGCAGACAGCCTGTCGGGCTTTGGATTGTCAACCGGAGAAGACCGCCAGCTTGAGGGGATTCCCACGATTCCGCTCGACAAAAACGTAGTGAGTATCTCGCTTGATCAGCTCAATGCCATTTATCCCGAAGGAGACGGACGTCGTGACAGGATGTTCAGTATCTCGGAAGACGACGGAAGGGCAACCCTGATTACTGACGACGAATCGGTGCTGGAACTCTTCAGTCCGAAAAACCTGTACCTGCTTCTCGCGGAAGCGGCCTGGAAACATTCGGGTATTGACGAAGCCAAAGATTACTTGCAGGCGATTGCCGCGACGGAAGGTGCCACTGAAGATTATTCGGCGCTGGACGAAAACACGTTCGAAGAGGCACTTTTACTGGAACGCCGGCGAACGTTGATCGGAAGCGGACAACGCTTTTTCGATTTGATCCGTTTTAACCGGGTCGCAAACGAAATCCCGGTATTCTCGGAAACTGACGTTCAGAACGGGGCTGCTTACTGGCCGCTTTCACAGGCAAGCATCGAAGATAATTCCTTAAGCCAAAATAGCTATTGGTCAAATTAAA
>CAZOYZ010000478.1:0-4257 GCA_964584045.1 uncultured Prolixibacteraceae bacterium
TATCACTGGGGAGAACCTGAAATGGGTTATTTCCTCAGCCAGGATGAATGGGTGATCCGCAAGGACATGTCGATGCTGAGCGATGCCGGAGTCGATGTGCTGGTCATGGATGTGACCAACGCGGTCCGTTACTGGGATGAATGGGAGGTGACTTTCAGGACGATGGAACAGATGAAGGCCGAGGGGAATAAGGTTCCGAAGTTCATCTTCTGGGCATTCAACGGTCCGGTTATTACCGTGGTGCAGGATCTTTACGACCGGATCTACAAAACGAATAAGTTCAAAGATCTTTGGTTTTACTGGGACGGGAAGCCGCTTTTGCTATATAATGGCACCCCATCGGTCGACGCCAATGGCGGCGGTGTGAAGAACCCGAATCCGCATTATGATGTAAAGGCAAAAACCGATCCGGCTCATCCGCATTATCAGGATCCGGACTATGCTGAAGAATTTTATACCGACTACACCAAAGAGGTCAAAGGGTTTTTTACCCTGCGTACCATGTGGTGGGGCTATGATGAATGGGCCGGAAAACGGTTTGTGGGAACCGAGGACAACTGGAGTTTCGGCTACAGTATGGCCGATGAGAAAGTAAAAGCCCTGAAGCCCGAAGAGCTGCTTTCGACCCATCAGGGAAAAAGGGAGCAGGCTGCGGTTACGCCCGCCCAGCACCCGGTTACGATGACCGAAGAAAACATGGGAGTGGGCAAGTCCTGGTCACGCCAGTACGGTGAGCCGAAACTGAACCAGTATGATATGCCCGAACCGGCTTATGTGCCCTGGCTGGGAAAAACGGTGGAGCACCCCGAAAATTATGGTATCTATTTTCAGGAACGCTGGGACGAAGCCATTGCCGCCAATCCCGAGTTTCTCTATATTAACGACTGGAATGAATGGACCGCGGGAAAATACCAGCCCGACGGGGGAGGAACCACTCCCTGGCTGGGCCGGAACAGCCCGTTTTTCTTTGTCGACCAGTACAATGCCGAATTCAACCGCTGCATTCACCCGATGAAAGGAGGGTATACCGACAATTATTATATGCAGATGGCGCAGAACCTCCGCAAGTATAAAGGCGTTCGGCCCATTCCGCAACAGAAGGGCCTTCATGCAGTGAAAATTGACGGGAAGTTTGGTGAGTGGGAGGAAATTACCAACGAATTCCGCGATACGCGCGGCGATACGTTCCACCGCGATGCCATCGGCTACGCAGGCATCCGTTATACAAACACTTCAGGCCGCAACGATGTGATTACCGGCAAAGTTTCGGTCGATAAAAAGATGATCAGCTTTTACGCGGAAACGGCCGCCAATCTGACTTCGCACACCGGGAATAACTGGATGCTGCTGCTGATCGATGCCGACAATAATTCGCAAACCGGCTGGTATGGTTACGACTACCTGGTTAACCGGAAGGTGAAAAATGAAACAACAACCACCCTGATGCACTATGACGGCAGTTCATGGAAAGAGGTTGCCGACCTGGCATACCGGTACGAAGCAAACAGGATGGAGTTATCCATTCCGCGCGATCTTCTGGGACTGAACGGGAACAGGTTTACCTTCGATTTTAAATGGAGTGACAATCCGGCTGAACTGAAAGATCCCATCTCCTTTTGTACAGATGGTGATACCGCACCGAACCGCCGGTTCAATTACCGGCTAATCTGGATAAAATAAATAGCATGAGAAAGCTTTTAATTGACGGTCTTGTTCTGCTGGCCGGTCTGTTGGCCACCGTCTTTGCGGAGGCGAAGACGGCCAGGTACCTGAAGGTGTATGAGATACGCTGCAACAACCGTGTTAATCCCGAAGCCGTTGACCAGCCCCGTTTAAGCTGGAAGATCAGCTCTGAAAGGCAGGGGACTGTTCAGCAGGCCTGGGAAGTTGAGATTGCCCGAAGTGAGGATTTGCTCCGCCAGGGAAGGGCCGATGTGTGGCGTTCCGGGCTGCGTCAGGGAACGCAGCAATGGGATGTGGTGCCTGAGGGTCTTTCATGGGACGAAGCCCGTGTGTTTTTCTGGCGTGTGCGTGTCCGTGACGAACGCGGGAACGAAAGTCCCTGGAGCCAAACAGGACGTTTTGTAACAGGGCTCAGAAACGAGCAGTCATGGCAGGCAAAATGGATTACCACCGGCAGCTCACCCGATGATGCATTACCCTATTTCAGAAAAGTGATCAACACCGGCCGAAAGGGGACGGCACCTGCACGGGCGCTGGTGTTCCTGTGTGGACTGGGTTGCAGCGAACTCTACCTGAACGGTCAGCAGATCGATCCGGAGCGGTACCTCGATCCGGCACAAACCAATTATGAACATGATGCGTTTTACACCGCCTTCGATATAACCCACCTGCTGCGGGAGGGGGAGAATTGCCTGGGTGTGATGACCGGTAACGGATGGTTTGCCCAGAACACAGGCTGGAAGGGAGCTTCTTTCTCATACGGGGCGCCCATGTTGCGGCTTCAGCTCGTCATCGACTATAGTGACGGGAAGCGGATTGTCATCGGGAGCGACGAAAGCTGGACATGGCAGAGCGGACCTGTCCTCAAAAGCAACATTTACCTGGGCGAATGCTACGACGCCCGAAAGGAAATTGCCGGATGGAGCGAGGCCGGTACCCTCTGCTCCGACTGGAATGCAGCCATTGAAGCGAAAAGCGGCATTCCGCCAGTCTTGAAACCGCAACCGATCGAACCGATCCGAAAGAAGCAGGTTTTGAAAGCCCGGAAAATGTGGCAGAGCGCAAACGGGGACTGGATTTTTGACTTCGGACAGAACACAGCCGGAATCCCGATGCTTTGTGCCCGGCAGCCCGAAGGGACCCGCCTGCTGATCCGGATAGCGGAAGAAGTGAATGAGAATGGCGAACCCGATTTCCGGTCGCTGGGATGGATTCATCACGGAAAGATCTTCTCCGATGAGTATATTTGCAGGGGAGGAGATACAGAACGCTGGACACCACGGTTCACCTATCACGGATTCCGCTATGCTGCTCTTTCCGGCTATCAGGGAAGACCTGATTCGACGGTGCTGAGCCTGGTTCGCGTGCATACCGATCTGGAGATGAGGGGAACCTTTAGCTGTTCCGCTCCGCAGGTTAACCGTCTGCATGAGCTGGCTCTGAACACGGTTTTGAGCAATCTGCACGGGATCCCTACCGATTGCCCCAATCGCGAAAAATGCGGCTGGCTTGGTGATACACATGCTTACGTGAAAATGGCGAACATGAACCTGGATATGAACAATTTCTGGGTGAAATACCTGAACGACATCCGGTCGGGAGCCGATACATACGAGCAAAAGACGTCCTTTCACGAGCGTTATAATAACACGTTTTATTATACAGAAAAGGCAAGGGGTATTCCCTATATGATCGCGCCGGGAAAGCGCCTGTGCGGGGTGGCTTCGCCCGACTGGGGAACTGCCCTGGTCCAACTGCCCTGGTGGCTGTATGTGTATTACGGCAACAAGGATGTACTGGCAGATTTTTATGACGACATGAAGCAGTGGACTGATTATGTCTCCACACTTGGAAAGGATACCGCCCGCACCCGCAAATACGGCGGCAATACGCAGTACATCATCTGGCAGGGACTGGGCGACTGGTGTCCTCCCCAATACGGGAAGGATCTGGAAACACCGGTCGAATTTACTTCCACTGCTTTTCACTATCTCGACGTGTGGATCATGGAACAGACCGCGCACGTGCTTGGGAGAAAGTCGGACGAATCATTCTATGCCGGCGAAAAAGCCCTTATTGCGGCCGAAATGCGGAAGTGTTTTTACGATGACCAAAAGAAAACCTTCGGAAGTCAAACCGCCGATGTCATGGCGCTTGACCTCGGACTGGTTCCCGCGGGCGATGAGCAGGCTGTTGCAACAGCGGTGACCAGGGATATGGAACAAAACAGCGAAGGTTTCACAAATTGCGGTATCTTTGGAATTGGACGCATTGGCAGTATGCTTGCCCGCTATGGCCAAAATGATGCAGCCTGGGAGTTGTTCACCGGGGAGGGGGAGAACAGCTTTTCCCATATGTGGGATGCGGCCGGTGCCACCTCGCTTTGGGAGGCACTGCCGGTGAATGAAAAGACCAGGCTGGCCGGTGCTGAGGCCTCGCACAGCCACCCCATGCAGGCAGGATACGATATTTGCTTTTTCGAAGATATGGCAGGAATCCGTCCGGATATATTGGGACCAGGTTTTAAGGTGATCCGCTTTGACCCTTTGTTTACCGGCAATTTATCGCGTGCGG
>CAZOYZ010000479.1:0-4250 GCA_964584045.1 uncultured Prolixibacteraceae bacterium
GAAAAAAAACCGACGCCATCACCCGGATGCTCAGCCCCAGCTTCTTCTCCAGCAACTCATAGGCGCTGGATACATCCTCTTTCATGAACTTCGGAATGATATACCACCCCACTACCCAGTGCGTGAACGGAAAGGCAAACATCCCGGCAAAAACGATCGGACCGTAACGGATCATCTCGCCCGGGTACGATAAATAACTTAACGAACTCAGCATGGTCGCGAACAGCGAAAGCCCGATGGAGAATGAGCCCATATTCTTCCCCCCCAAAACAAAATCCTTCACCGTTTTATTCCTTCGGGAATAATAAACACCCACGAGCACCATCATGACAAAATAAAGCACTACCACCACCCAGTCCAGTGCCGAAAATCCCCGCTGGTTAAACATGATCAAAGAAATTGATGGATTCCAGTTCTTCCTTCATTTGGTTGAGGCTTCCCGCTGAAACCGAAGGCAGGGGCGAGCGGCACGGGCCGCACTCAACACCGCACAATCCCATGATGGCTTTGCCTGCGACAATACCTCCCCCGTTTTTGCTGATCACATCGATGACTTTCGTTACGAAGTACTGCAAGTCGGCGGCTTCTTCCATTTTCCCCTGATTATACAGGTCGATCATTCGCCGAAACACTCCCGATATGAAATTTAAAGAAGTCCCGATCGTCCCTTTTACCCCCACTGCCAAACCACTTAAAAACATCTCATCTGGTCCGTGAAGGATATCAAACCTTCCGGAGCGGTACCGGATGCACTGCAACATATCCATCATGTTGCTGTTGGTGTATTTGATGCCCGCCAAATTCGCAATGCGTTCTTCTCCCTGTCTCAAAAAATCGATCATCTTAAAATTCAGGTTTGTCCGAACGGGAATATGGTAGTAGTAATAAGGCAACCCGGGTACGGCCGAGGCAATTTTTGAGCAATAGTCAACCAAATCTTCTACGGTTTTAGGTTGCAGAAATACCGGTCCCATGCTGGCGATGGCATAGGCGCCGCAACCTTCGGCATGACGGGCCAAATCCTGCGCATCCTTGTAACCAGCCGCACTGATGTGCACGATCAGTTTAAAATCTTCCGTGCAATGGCCCGCCCAGCTTTCGGTAACCTGTTTCCGCTCCTGCGAGCTCATTAACATCCCCTCGCCCGAAGAACCGCAGACAAAAACCCCGTCGGTGTGTCTTGACTTTAAAAACTGCGCATATTCTTTAATTTTGGAATACACCGGCTCACCATTTTCATCCATGGGTGTAAAAACAGGCACAATCAGGCCTTCAATCTTATTTATCTCCATAATCAGTTGATTTTTGCACAATGCCCTTGTTCAGCATCTGCGTGAATTGTTTCAGATAGTTTGTATAGATTTCGCGGGGGTTGATCTGCTCCTTTTTGCACAGTGACGCCGCAATGGCCACCACTTCGCCCATCATCCCGGTCGTTTTCATCACCCTGACCGTACCCAGGGCCACGTGCGTGACACTGATGTTCCGACCTGCCATGAACAGATTGGTGATGTTTTTTGAATACAGGCACCGGTAAGGGATGGTAAAGGGTGTGATCCACTTCTTGCGGGCGGTCGTCCTGAACGGCTCTCCCTTAAAGCCGGGTTGGATGATCGGGTAATGCAGATCGATGGGCCATGTGGAAATGATACACCCGTCTTCCTTCTGCTCCCCCGATTCAACGTCGTGCTGGGTCAGGATCAGATCGCCGGTCAGGCGCCGCGACTCCCGTTTCCCCGCGATATAGCTGACCCATTCCAGTTTTCTTTTACGGTATTCTTCTTTCTCTGTGCTGCTGTTTTTCAGATAGTCCCAATTCCCGTAGATCACCTTAAACCCGTAATCCCGGATCTGTTCCGCTTCCGCGATCTGGTCCTTCCCCAGTCCCAGTTCCCAGTTCCAGTCACCCCGGATCACCTTCTGATACGTCTTCTCATTGAACTGTACCGCCCAGGGCAGGCGGGGAAACACCGATTCCTTCTTTCTTACCGACGAATACCACATCACCGACGAACCCATGGTCAGCATGTCCGCCTTCTTTGGAGCCAGCGTTTCCCCGGCAAAACTCCTGGATTCGCGGCCAACCATGAAGGCAGCGCCGGCTAAAAAACCCAGATTGGCATCTCCCGTACAGTCGGCAAACAGCGCAGCCCCGCATTCCACCTGCCTCCCTGTCAGCACAGACTGGGCAACAACCGATCCGATCTGTTCCGCATCGTTCATCTTTACCTGTACCACCGAATGACTGAGATAAAGATCAAGGTTGGGCTCATTTCTCACCACGCTCATCTTCAGCTCATCTTTATAGTAATGGGCCCGCCGTGCGTTTTGCCGGAAATGGGGATCCAGGTCTTTTACCACGTTCCCCAGCTCCGGGTAAGGCGGCAGGTTCGTAAAGCCCCCCAACTGGACCCGTACCTCCGTGCTGTTATTTCCTCCAACCACCGGACGGTCATGGATCAGGGCTACCTTTAATCCCAGGCGCGCGGCTCCCACGGCCGCACAGATGCCCGCAATTCCTCCTCCCGCCACCACCAGGTCATACCGTTTCAGGGGAACGTCCTGTTTGTCCAGGCCAAGTGCTTTCCTTCTGAAGGCTGCCAGTTCCTCACCTTCTTCGGGCAACCTTAAGTCCGGGTCACCACTCAGCACGATGGCATCGCACCGCCCTTCAAAGCCGGTTAAGTCATGAAGCGTCAACGTTGCCTTCCCCTCCTGAAGGCTCACCATTCCACCGTCTGCCCAATGCCATTTTGGCGACCCTGTCCCGAAAACCGGGGCACACGGCTTCCCGCCAACCAGCAACTGAAACTTTCCCGGTGCATCCTCTTTCTGCCCGCAGCCACTCCACTCTTTGGTCCTCACCCAAACCCGGTACTCCCCGCTTTCCGGCACATCAATGGCAGTCACCGCATCTTTGACCGGGTTCCCGAACCCGTGTGCCAGCAGGTATGCCGATCCCATCGTCTTCATAAACTGCTGATCGATGACCCATCCCCCCGGGTGATCAAAACTCTCCGCTTCGATCCAGAGCAGCCTTTCTTCTTCCCGCTTATTCATTTTTTCAGTTATTTCATGTGTTTATTGTTTCAATTTAACTGTGTATCACTTGCGTACTAAACTTCATCACTTTTCCAAAAGACATCGACGCATGGAACTCGCCCAAATAATCAGTTACTTGTGTGAGAGCTATGGCTCTCATGTCTCGTTTCATTCGTTAAAGGACACGGAAATAATTTTACTTAAACATCTCCACCGATGTCACCACAGGTCCGGTACCCGTTCCTCCGGTTTCCAGCCTGAGTTTGTATTGGATAAACAGATCATCCCCGCCAAATGTCCCTTTATAAAGGAAAAAATCACCGGATTTTTCAACCAGGGCAATCTCTTTCCAGTCTGCCTTTTCCAATCCGGAACTGCTGTCTGCAGATTTCATAAACACACTGATAGCTTGTCTGAAATTATGCCTGCTTCCAACTTTCAGTTTGAAAGGCCCCCTAGCATCTTTGATCGGTACCGGGGCTGAGGTGTACTCCTCAAACGGGCGCCGCCGCATCAGATCCCCGGGTTCGGCAACCAACCGGCCGTGTGGCCCTACCGTAGGTATTTCATCCCGCTTGTCAGGAAGCCACCCTTCTTTTGTCCCCCAATAAATGAAGGAGCGGGTACCATGCATACCTCCCAGGGGCGTGAGTCCTGCATACTGATTGGACTGGCTGTGGTTATAAACAACAACGTCATTGATCCCGTCACCGTTCAGATCAAGCACAAGGTTGGCAACGGGTGAATATCCCGGGAGCCTGGTCACACTGTCCTTCGAAAAACTGCCTCCCTTTCCTCCCCAATAGATAAATGTTTCAAGGTTCCTGCTGTTCTGCGAATTGTAATTTGCAATGAGGATATCCGGATTTCCGTCGTTGTCCACGTCGGCTACCGAACCGGAGTGTGCCCCGTGCGTGGGCAATTCAAGCCTGTTGCCGCCGGAAAAGGAGCCATGATCATTCCAGTATATCGCTGAATAAACGCTGTATTCCCCTCCACGCCCGGATGGAGTATGATGATGCCCGAACAGATCAGGCAGACCGTCCCCGTTAAAGTCAGCCACCGATATTTTGGTGGTATACATGCCTGTTTCTATGGTCTTCGTTCGCTGAATGTCAAAACTCCCCTTTCCGTTACCATATACGATTTTGATAAATCCATGACCTCCCAAAAGCAGATCCGGATTTCCGTCGCCATCCATATCCGCT
>CAZOYZ010000480.1:0-4245 GCA_964584045.1 uncultured Prolixibacteraceae bacterium
ATTACAGTTCGGCGATCAGTTGCAGCGCTTCCGGCTTTAAGATCGTCGGCAACTGGATATTCCTGCGCTCAATGCTTAGCAACCATTGGCGGATCTCTTCGCCGTTTAGGGTATAGAGCACTTCCCTGAATTCTTCGATCTGGCGGTCATTGTACCGGTCGGCAGGAATTCCCTGATAGCGGTCAAGCTCTTCGTCTTCAAAATAAAGAATCTTTTCAGGATTTTTCAGCATTTCCTCAACTTCACATACCTCATGCGCGCCACAGCAATCGAGCGGGATCTCCACCGTGGGTTCTTCAGGTTTTTCTTCCGGCGTCTTTTTCCTGTACCGGTTGCTCAGCCAGGTGCCCACTGCAAGCAGAATAAAGAAACCAATTAAAATTCCGAGTAAAATCAGCATAAAACGGATCATTTTCAGTTTATCAAATAACAAATAAAAAACAAGAGAGTTTCAGGCAAAGATGTGATTGCGCCAGGATTATTTAAGATCTGACTCATTCGTCCCATGCTAAAAAACGATCCTTAGCATGGCTGTCGGCAAAAATCCCTGCTGATACGTGTACGATGTGACACCATTTTTAGGATTATAGGTCTCGGAGTAGATATTATCCCTGTCTGTAAGATTAATCAGGTCGATCCCGGATTCAACGGTAACTCCCCTCATGTCATATTTAAAAGTGACCTTCGCGTCTGCTTTCAGGTAATCTTTGTTCCGTTTGGAGTAGGCCTTCTCATCATCGTAAATAACAACTCCGGCTGCCATCGAAGCCTCCCTGTTCACATATAACGTGCGTATCCCACCACTCCATACGACCCTGAAATTAAAATCCACAGAGCTCCGTTTGCTCAGCGGATACTCAAAACCGAGTAGCCAGTTTGCCGCGTAATTGGAGGCATATTTGGTATTTCTCCAGATGCCGTCGCTCGGTTTGTACTGCGATTCAAACAAAGAACCTGTCATCAAAAAATACCAGTTTTTACTTAAATATTTCTCCAGGGTCAGCTCAAGGCCATAGTTCCTCCCGAGTCCTTCATTGACCAGGCTGTCCTTATCTTCTGTGCCGTTATAATAGGTAGAACCCAGGTTGACCACTGAAAAATTGGTAGGCCTTTGTTCGACAGGGATATCCCATACACCCTGATAATAGGCTTCAACTTTAAAATTCCAGTTTTCAGCAAGTTTATTCGTGTATCCAAGAACGAAATGCTGTGATTTCGAAAAGTTGAGATTTTCACAGGTACGCCAGTATGTTGTTCTGGCTTCATTGGCGCTTTCCACAAAATATACCGGTAAGGTCTGGGCCTGGGAATGAATGCCATATCCGAATCTGAACGATTGCCTGTTTGCAAAGTTCCAGCTAAACCCAATTCTCGGTTCCAGCGTTTTGGCTTGATTTAAAAGCAGGTACTGGCTGTAGAGCCCTCCATAAAGATCAATTTTGCTGCTGAACCGGTGCTTCCATTCCGCGAATCCCTGGAAAAGGCGAAGATGTTCATTGTTCAGATCGATCAGCCGGATATATCCACCCATGTAGTCCACACTGTCAATCTGGGTGATCCATTTATCTTTATAGGAAAATCCTGTGGAAAAGGTATTTCGGGGATCTATTTTTCGGGTGTAATGTAAGGAAAAGGATACTTGTTGTTCCAAAAAATCAGAGTTATAATATAATTTCTCGGAATCGTCGGGCATGATCGAGTCAAGTATAATATGGGTATCCTGGTGTGAGTAAGACAGGGCAGTGACCAGGTTCGCCTTTTCTCCAAACAAAAATTTATTCGTGAGGCCGGCGACACCCATGCCGGTGTGATTGGTCAGATCCGTGTTTTTAATCGGATTGAACTGATCCGTTGATTTCTCTGCAGGTGCAAAAACTTTGTCAATCCCGCCCAATCCGAAAACGGTAAATGTTCCCCATTTTTTTGTGGGGACAAAAACTTTAAAATTTAAATCGGTATAAGTTGGTACAGCGCCCCCTGCAATATTAAACCCCATATCCTGTAAAACATCCAGAAAGGAATAACGCCAGTTAATCATGTAGGACGCTTTATGGGTTTTCGAGAACGGCCCTTCAATCCCTGCTTCATACCCGTTTAACCCCGCCTGAAGGACAAATTCATGTTTATTGTTGTTCCCGTTGCGCATATTCAGGTCAAATACCCCTGCAAGAGCATTACCGTATTGGGCGGGAAAAGCACCGGAGAAAAAATCGGAACGGGTGAGTAAATTGCTGTTCAGCATGCTCACCGGGCCCCCCGAAGTCCCCTGCACCGCAAAATGGTTAGGATTTGGTATATCGACGCCTTCAAGCCGCCATAATAATCCTGTGGGAGAGTTCCCGCGGATAATAATGTCATTCCGGGTATCATTGCTTGAAGTTAAAACCCCTGCAAAATTGGTAGCCATCCTTGCAGGGTCGGACCAGCTTCCGGCATACCGTTCTGTTTCTTCAATCGAAAAAGAACGGGCGCTGATGGTTGCCATTTTATTTAATACTTCACCTTTTTGATAAGCCTTCACCGTGACTTCACCGAGCTCAGTCACACTTTCTGTCATCTCAACCGCCAATACAAGTTCCTTTCCTGAGCTCACCGTGATATTCCGCATGATCACGGGTTCATATCCGATGAAAGTGAACATGAAATTATTCCTGCCCACCGGGACGTTTTTTAATACGAATTCTCCCTCAGCATCGGTGGAGGTACCGGTATTGTCCGACGTGACATTTAAAATGACATTGACACCGGGAATAGGGGAAGAAGTCACTTTGTCAATCACCTTTCCCCTCACTGTCTGCGTAAACTGCGCGACAACATGCGAAGAAAGGACGCAGATCACTACGGTAATCAGTATGGTTCTAAACATTTCTATTTGAGAAAGACTTTTATATTGTCGCTGTTTAAAGTCACGCAAAAGTAAAAAAATAGAATGATTTGCCGATTTATTTTTTAATTTTGTTCCCGTATCTTTTAATCTTTTGATCAAAAAAACCAAAAATGAAGGGATGTAGCGGAGAACTTTTAAGCTTCAAAAGTTATGAGATCTCTCCGGAAAAGGAATGGGTTATTTTTTTACATGGGATTGGGGGTGATAATCGTACTTTCAGTTTACAACTAAAAGCGTTCAAACCACATTTTAATCTGTTGCTTCCGGATTTGAGAGGGCATGGGGAATCCAACAGGATGACAGAACCCCCGGCGGGGAAATATTCGCTTAACGTGATCGCCGAGGATGTGTTTTTCCTGATGGAGCATTTGCATATAGAAAAGGCACATTTTGTTGGCGGGTCGTTTGGGGCAACGCTGATCAGGATCATGCAGGAAATACATCCGGAAAAATTTAAGAAGGTTGTCGCCGCAGGAGGAGTGCTTCGTCTTAAACCCAGTATTTACATGGTTTTTAAAACGGGAGAGTTACTGTCTTCTTATGTGGACAAATACTTTCTCTATAAAATCATGGCTTATTTTATTATGCCAAGGAAAAATCATGCCAGGTCCAGACGGGTTTTTCTTGACACTGCAAAAACCATCGATCCAAAAGAATATGTTTCCTGGATCGTGATGCTGAGCGAAGCCAAGCGACGCCTTAACAAGCTTTTCGGTCAGCCATTTAAAACTCCTACGTTGTTAATTGTGGGCAGCCAGGATCACGCTTTTCTAAAAGACAGCATCCGTTTTTGCAAGCAGTATCCTGCGACCCTTTTACAGATTATCCCTGCCTGCGGGCACCTCAGCAACATTGAGAGATTCCCGGAGTTTAACAAACTGGCATTAAATTTTCTGATGCGCAAAGAATAAAGGATATGTCATCTCAAGGTGTAGTGGACCTGTTGATTTTGCTATGTTTTTTTTTAGGAGTAGCAGACGCTCCGGCCCAGGTCATGCAACAGGGAAGAGGTAGTAAGACCGGCGAACAGATAAGATATTCAGAATTTGACTCGTGGTATTGCAGGGAGGTCCGTGAATCGGCCGTAATTGGCGGGAAGATTCAAAAACTATACGAAATAGGCAATCCCGGGTTCCCGGCAAATAAAGATAATCCCCTGCGGAAAGACACATCATCATTCTGGTCCACGACGAATCTGTATGCCAAAATAGGCGTGGATAAGGGGATCAATTGTGTTTCTCCGGAAAGAAATAAAGACGGGTATTGTTGCAGATTGGAAAGTAAACTGGAAGAGGTGAGTTTAATCGGGTTGAAGCTTAAAGTGCTGGTTGCGGGGACATTGTTCCTTGGCGAAGTGA
>CAZOYZ010000481.1:0-4235 GCA_964584045.1 uncultured Prolixibacteraceae bacterium
TTATTCGTTCAAAGGTACTAAACTTTCGCTGTTTTTATTTGCATAGCACTTTTATTGCGGAGAAGCTTTGACGGAAAAACTCTTAAGTATCCGTCTGATATCCTTACATGCGTTGGAATTAAGTCGCAATTGACCCTTTAGTTTGCCGTATTTGTGCCTTTCATTTTCAGCATGTAATGAATAATTTTGTAATATTTCGTGTTATAAAAATGGAACAGAAAGGAGAATGATTCATGCAAAAAATTATCCCGCATTTATGGTTTGATAAGGAAGCGAAAGAAGCAGCTGCGTTTTACTGTTCGCTCTTTCCGGATTCGGAAATAGCCAATGTCACCACACTTCAGGATACCCCGGGAGGTGATTGTGATGTGGTTTCATTTCAACTCGCCGGCTACCAGTTTATGGCCATCAGCGCAGGACCGGTGTTTCAGTTCAATCCCTCCGTTTCGTTTAAGATCAATTTTGACCCGTCGAGAGACGTAAATGCCCGGGAAAATCTTGATGCTGCCTGGGAAAAATTATCGTCCGGCGGTACAGCGCTTATGCCCATCGGTGAATATCCGTTCAGTAAGCGCTACGGATGGATACAGGACCGGTACGGGCTTTCATGGCAGCTCATTTTGACGGATCCGGCGGGAGAGGAACGTCCCTTTATTGTTCCGTCGCTGCTGTTTGTGGGAACTGTCTGCGGTAAGGCAGAAGAGGCGAGCGATTTCTATATTTCCGTTTTTAAGAACTCACGAAGGGGAAATCTTTTCCGTTATCCCAAAGGAATGGAACCGGACAAGGAGGGAACGGTCATGTTCACCGACTTCACCCTGGAGAGTCAATGGTTTGTAGCTATGGACAGTGCACATGAGCACGAATTTACTTTCAATGAAGCGATATCTTTTCTGGTAGCGTGTGAAAGTCAGGAAGAAATTGATGACTATTGGGACAAACTATCGGCAGTGCCTGAGGCGGAACAATGCGGCTGGCTGAAGGACAAATACGGCCTGTCGTGGCAGATCAGTTCTTCAGAGATGGATGATATGATGACCAAAGGCACTGAAGAACAGGTTCGCCGCGTTACACAGGCTTTTATGCCGATGAAGAAGTTTCATATTGAGACCCTCAAAAAGGCTTACGAGGGAGAATAGCCGGAGATTCCGAAGAGAATTAGCGGAATCTGGTTGAAGAATGAACAGCCGATGTTTTATCTTTGAAACATCGGCTGTTCACTCAGATGGGTAGTTAATACGAATACCGGTTACCACCATTAATTTGTTTGTCAAAGCCCAAGATTAAAGCCAGTATTGGTCAGTTTCGATTCCACCCGGTCGGAAATCCCGTCTTTATTTTTAACCTCTCTTTTCGAGTTTCCTTCTCCGGTTTCATCGAGCGCCTCGTCGGAGAGGCGTTGGGCGTATATGTTCAGGCCAAGATTTCCTTTCCCGTTTTTCATGGACGAGGAAATCCGGTAGCGGTTGGTGTGATACTGGCCGAACTGGATGTCCAGATCAGTGGTTGGCGTGAGCGGAGGTTCTTTGGTAACGATATTAATGGCGCCGGCAACGGCACTGCTGCCATATAAGGCGGAGCCGGCCCCCTTGACGATCTCGATCCTTTCAATATCGACCGTGCTTAGCTGCTGGAGACCATAGACTCCGGCCAAACCCGAGTACATAGGCTGTCCGTTGATCAGCACCTGCGTGTGCTCAGCTCCCAGCCCCTGCATCCTGACCATGGTAAAATTGCAGTACTGGCATTGATTTTCGACCCGGACGCCGGGAGTTGCGTCGAGCGCTTCGTAGAGGGTTCCGGCATTTTTATTTTCGATCGATTTGGCGGTGATCACTTCGATGCGTACCGGAACATCCTTGATGTAATGTTGCGTCCGGGTACCGGTCACAACAACTTGTTCCAGGTTCAGGATATCGTCTTCCAACTCGAAGAACACGGTTATGGCTTTTCCTTTTTCGGTGATCACTTCTTTCTCCTGTGACCGGTAACCTACAGCCTGCGCCACGAGAACGCATTTGCCCAGAGGAAGATTAGCCAGCTTATAGTGTCCCGATCCGTCAACGACGGTTCCTATGCGCGTGCCTTTAACCGAGACGGTTGCAAAAGGAATGTGTTCCCGGGTTGTCGCTGACTTCACATCGCCAAAGAGCATGGCATCGGTTTTTTTCTGTGAGATGGCCTGGAATGTCACAAAAATACACAGGCACAGGGTGATTATTTTCTTCATGTTTCTGAAATTTAAAGGTCAATTGAAAGCCTGGCAAGCACGCTTTCCCTGCCTTTCACTTTTTCTCCCGCTTTAACCATAATGACAGCCTCCGGCGGGAGAAAAGACCGATGTTTCGTCACGGTTTTCCGTCCTCAACGGAACGCGAAAGAAAGCAATGATTGAGATATACAGGACAACACTGAATACTGGGAGAAAGAGCCCCATTCCGGATGCCGGGAAGACCCCGATCAAAATCAGGTTCGCAAACAGCAGAAACAATGCGATTCTGACCAAAAGCGGAAATGCTTTTTTATAAATGTGCATGAGAGGCGATTAAAAGACTTGCAACTTCATATGGAATCCCGATAACAACTTCATCATGGCGTATTCCACCATGATTTCGCGACTCAGGGCAGCCAAATGAAATACTAACCTGTTTTTTTGATAACAGGTTGAAAAAACATTTCCACAAACGGAAAGCAGAGAGAATGGCGGAATAACCGGCTTAATCCGGTGCCTGGCCAGTTCATGCATGATTGCAGTTGTTGTGACGGGTTTTATATAGGCTATAAAAAGATCGGGCTGAACCGATTTTACCATGGCTTCAGTCAGCCCCAGGTTAATCTGCTTTATATCGTTTAATGTCGGAATCTCTTTTAACGTCCGCATTACAAAATTTTTCGGTATTCTGTTGTTGTCCGAAATTGACTGAGAAAGCTTTTGATCATCCTGATCAGAATTCATACAGCGTCTGGCTCCCGGGCAAATCAGATTTTCACCGGTAAGCCTTAACGGAATACTGAATGAGTGGCTGACGGCTTCGCAAAATTTCATTTTCTTTTGTGGAGAATGGATGAAGTTGTCGAATTCACCATTGACATTAATCGCGGTGCACCGTTCTCCCAGAAGCTTCTTCAATTGGTCGATCATAGATACAAAAATTTAACTCAGGAAAATATTTCAATATTTCGTAAAATTAAATGAACTCACGATCATTTTAAAATTTATTTGAATTATTTTTGCTAAAAAAACGATAATGGTTGTTTCAATTCTTACCGACAATTATCCCGGCGGATATACGGGAGCAGAACATGGGCTTTCCTATCTGGTTGAACATGATGGCGTTCGATTGTTATTCGACACCGGGCAGAGCAATTTGTTTTTGCTCAATGCTTCCATTATGGGGGTGGACGTAGCTAATAGCGATACGATTATTCTTAGCCACGGACATTTTGATCATGGAAACGGACTGGAGTATCTTCCGGGAGGGAAATTACTGTGTCATCCGGATTGCTTTGTCCGGAGATACAGAACAGTCGATCACTCCTATATCGGCTTGAAAAACAGCTGGAAAGAAATCGCATCACGCTTTGAACTGACCACCAGCAGAGAACCTCGCCACATTAGTGAGCGGATCATTTTTCTGGGAGAAATTCCCCGTCTCACCGATTTTGAATCACAAACAACGTCATTTTCCTTTGAAGACGGAAGCCCTGATTTCGTTGCCGATGACAGTGGAATTGCCTTGTTGATGGACGAAGGTCTTTTTGTGATCACGGGTTGTGGACATGCCGGTGTTGTGAACACCCTGGAGCATGCCAGGAAAGTAACCGGGGAACACCGGCTATACGGGATCATGGGCGGATTTCATTTAAAAAGGCAGGATCGGCAAACAAAAGAAACGATCAGGTACCTGGAAGAAAATCACATCAAACATGTCTTCCCTTCTCACTGCACAGCCTTTCCCGCGCTGATGGAATTCGCCGGCAGCTTTCGCCTGCGGCTGTTGAAGACCGGAGACATTTTGACTTTTTAAAAAAGAAAAGATGAACAGTTTTATCAGTGTCACTTTGGGACAAAGCGTGATGATCCCCGAGTCCGGTCCACACTTGCTGTATGTTACGTTATATTCCCGGCAAATGCTTCCTTTTGGCATCCTTCTGGCAAATTCCATTGTGCAGGACGGGCACGGGATGCTTCCCCTTTTAGCGGAGTCCAGAAAGGATTTTTTGAAAGTTAAACT
>CAZOYZ010000482.1:0-4234 GCA_964584045.1 uncultured Prolixibacteraceae bacterium
GGAACTGGAGTCCGTTATTCATGACGTTCTCCAGTTCTTCTGCCTGAAAAGCCCGGTTTGTTCCGTGGCCCGTACTTTCATTGCTCCCGCCGGCAGTCTCATGGTCTGTTCCGTCATCACCTGCCAGAGCAGGTTCTTCCTGTTGTCCTTCATTGTCGCCGGTGAGACCGGTTTCACCGGCAGGGAGTTCGCCCGATGGAAGCTGTGCGTTTACAGGTTCCTCAGCCTGAAATTGTTCTATAACGGGTTCGTCATCCTGAAGTTGTTCGGTAGGGGATTCAGTTGTTTGAAAACGTTCATCCACGAGTTCTGACGGAATTTCTTCCTGTTGCAAAGCCTCTGCCAGTTCCGTTTTTTCCTGTTCCCACTTTTCAGTTTCACTGACGAATTCTTCGAGTTGCTGAATGAATTGGGAACGTCCCTTCGAACTGAAGTCCACGAAATTGATCTTGCTGTTATCTGCAAGCACGCCGTCAAAAAGGCTTTGTTTGACCAGTAAACCCGAGGCAATCCGTTGCTCGATGGAGTTGAGCGTGATGAGGTTAAAGATAGTCAGATTACTGCTTTTTTGCCCGAGCCGGTCAATGCGTCCGATCCGTTGGTTTTTTTTCGCAGGATTCCAGGGAAGTTCAAAGTTGATCAGAGTATCGGCAATCTGCAGGTTTAGTCCCGATCCGCCGGCCTCAGTCGATAAAAAGACCTTATACTGCGGATTGGACTCGAATTTCCGGATCAGTTCGCCTCGCGATTGTACCGGTATTTTCCCGTTCAGTTCCACGAAGCCGATGTGATGATCCCGCAACAGTTTCCCGATCAGTTTATGCACTTTTACCCATTCCGAAAAGATGATAATCTTTATTTCGTGATTCGGTACGTCCAGTTCTTCGAGTAAAATATGTTTGAGTTCTTCCAGTTTGGGCGATTCGTTGGTCTCGCTGTCAATCAGGTAAGTGGAATCGCATACCATCCGCATGTTGGCCAGGAGCAATTGTATCCGCTCAAGGTCGAACGGGGTAAGGAATTTTTTCCGTATGATCTGGGACAATGCGTTTGCATACGACACATGATACTCCGACTGTAAGGGCGACAGTTCAACGGGAATATCGATCTGCCTGATGTTCGGCAATTGGTCAATTACTTTTCTCTTTTCCCGCCTGATTAATATTTTTTCCAGCTTTTTATTCAGTTTTTGAAGATTATAATAACCATTGATCTTATCGTATCTTTCAGGATCGAACAGACAATGCTGGTACGAAAACTCCCATAAGGGACCAAAAAATTCAGGATCGAGGATACTCATGATGGAGAAGATGTCGATCAGACGGTTTTCGATCGGAGTTCCGGTAATCGCGAGCCTATGTTTGGTTTCAATTCTTTTCAGCGACGAAGCGGTGCGGGTTTCATAGTTTTTTGCCCGTTGTACCTCGTCTATGATCAGGAAGTCGAAGCCGGCTTTGTTGATGGCTAAATGGTCTCGCAACACGGTCTCGTAATTGACAATAAAGAAAAAATACCCGTTATCTGTATACTGAATTGCCCGCTCTTTGGGCGTTCCCTGCACGACCAGGGCTTTTTCGCCCGAGAACTTCTCCACTTCTTTTTTCCATTGCTCCTTTAGCGATGCGGGACAAACCACCAGCGTTTTTGTGAAGCCGAAAATTTCTTTTTTCAGGACAGCGGTGCCGATAGCCTGGATCGTTTTTCCAAGCCCCATTTCATCGGCAATGATGGCTGCCTTCCGAAAAAGGGCAAAACAGATCCCTTCTTTTTGATAAGGATATAGATTGGCTTTTATCAGGTTGAAATCAGGAGCGTATGTTTCCCTGAGGTCTTCAAGTACCTTGTTTTCAAAAGCGCCGTTGATTTTTTCGGTGACTTCCGGGCGAATGCAGATATGCGGGATTTCACTCGCTTCCCGGATGAAGCCCAGCAGGTCGGTAATCTTATCATTTTCAATACAGGTCGAATTTTTAAAATACCTGGTAATCAGTAATTTTTCTTCAACGGTTAATGGATCGGGGTAGTACCAGGTAATTTTATTATCGTTCAGCGGGTCGCAATAGATTTCGATGAACGGATAGGTCTTCTTCAGTTTTTTGAAAAGCGGTTTGTTTCCTTTCAATGCGCTGAAGGCAAACATGATATGCTTCGTGGTGCCCAGTTTGTTTAACCGCGAGTCCATGCTGTCGCTGTACCCGGTTTCATTTTCAAAATCGCGTAAAAAAATCTTGTATTTCACTCCCCGTTCATTGGTCAGGATATGGTCGCCGTAAATATTACCGGCCCATTGTATGCGATACGTGGCCTTGTTGGCCTTCTGACGGCGTTCTGACAACACGCGTTTGATCATCCCTGTGCGCGTGTATTTTTTATGTTCGACATACTCTTTGGGGTTCAATAAATGGAGCTCGTTCTCGATCTGTAACAGGCAGGCGTATGAACTTTTGTCCCATCCCCATGCGTCGTTGTCCAATTTAGGGACGATCGTGCCGTCTTCTTCGATATCGAGGCAGTATTCAGCGATATCATTTTTAACTTCGTTGTTGATAATCAATTCATAGCGTGAAGCCGATTGCGATAAGATCTGGCATTGGCCATTATTAAAGATAATTTCACCAAGAGCAAGCTCTTCCGGGCTAAGCTGATGTTTTAACTTTTCTTTCTGATTGGTGATGATTCCCTGTATATCCATGTAATTGATGTTAGAAAAATACTTTTGTTCAGCTGAGTTCAACGTGAATGTGTTTTCACAAAGTTATGAACCTTGCCCGGAATTTAAAGTTTGAGGCTGTAAAAATGATTCGTATTCCCCGGAAAAATTTTGTCGGGTTTTTGCATGATCTTCAGCAAGGAGGTAGTTACTTTTTCTTCTGCTTAAGTCGCCATGTCACTTATACATTACTTAAAATCGGCTAGTGTGATTCCCAGTTGATTTGATCATAAAGTTATCGCGTAAAATCTGAATTTGCTTGACTGATCAATCTGGTACTGTAATTGAAAATTTCCTGTATGGCTGATAACGTATGTTGCACCTAACTGTTCAGTTTAATATTGCCGGAGCAAGACTATAGTGACAGAAAATAATGCGTATATTTGGAAAAAGATTTGCGAAATGAAATCAAATACAGGTACATTGATCGATAACTATTTTGGCCTATTACGTAGTTTGAGCAGAGAGAATAAAATTAAACTGATCGCTAAGCTTTCAAATTCTATTATTGACGAAGTTTCGGAAAAGGAGAATGTGATCGATCGCTTTTTTGGCGCATTCAAATCTGATAAGAGTGCTGAAGAAATTATAAAAAATATTAAAGATAGCAGGAGGTTTAACCGTAAGGTAGAATCATTCTAAAGAATGGCAAAATATCTTTTGGATACAAATATTTGTATTTTCTTTTTAAAAGGGAAATACAACCTGAATGAAAAATTGAAACAAGTTAGACTTGAGAATTGCTGTATTTCGGAAATGACCCTTGCGGAACTCAAGTATGGCGCAGAATGTAGCGACCGGATTGCTGATAACAGGAAGATGATTGATGACTTCGCTAAAGAAATAACGATTATTCCAATATTCAATTCATTGGATATTTACGCTAAAGAGAAAGCTAAATTGAGGAAAACCGGGGAATTGATCGATGATTTTGATATCCTGATAGGAGCAACAGCTATTGCTAATGATTTGATTTTGGTTACGGAAAATGAAAAGCATCTTATTAGAATTTCGAAAGTAAAAATAGAAAACTGGATTAAGCGATAAAGGTATAACTGTTCCCCCACGAATTTTAACGTAATACCAGGACAAAGAGACCGTGTTCATGCGGTTTATATTGCCCTTAATACATCTGCTAAATTTTTATATTTTGTATTCTATTCCAAACTATTGCTCAATTTTTGTAATGCATTACAAAAAAGAGTACTGGAACATTCTGTTTTGGAAAGGACCGTTGTTTGCTAAAACGCGTATATGGTTATTTAATTCGACAACAATTTATTTCGTTATTGATCATTTTGCAAATTTTTATTCTGAGGATATTCTAAAATAGGTTTAATTTTATGCCGGTTTTTATAATATCTTCTCTTGAGAAAAGACAGTCCTTATATTACGAAAGAGAACCATTCTTCTCTTTGGGATCGGCTGAAGTCGGGTGATAAAGAATCATTTGAAATGCTGTTTAAAACCAGCTATCTGCAATTATGTATTTTTTCGAACCAATTCACCAAAAATATGGACGAC
>CAZOYZ010000483.1:0-1076 GCA_964584045.1 uncultured Prolixibacteraceae bacterium
ATTACACACAGATATGGACAAGTATTTTAAATTTAAAAAAATAAACAGATGAAAAAAGGATTATTATTACTTGCATTGATTACGTTGATGGCTGCCGAAAGCTACGCCCAGGAAAGTATGGCAAAGGATACAACTTACAACAAATGGACCATTGAAGGAGGACTTGGATTTACGAAACCCTATCATCATCTCTCTTTTGGTTACCGTACCAATACGCCCGATTTCTTTGTTGGCGAGATTGGAACGAGGTACATGTTCAACGAACTATTCGGGCTCAGGCTGGGCCTTGGTTATAATCATTTTACAGAAGGTGATAACAGTATGGACTTTACAACGAACCAGTATCAGGCCAGTCTGCAGGGCGTGATCAATATGGCCCGGGTGTTGAGATTTGAAGATTGGACCAGTACCTTCGGCCTTTTACTTCATGCCGGGGGAGGTGCCGGTTTTCTTAATTTTGAGACGGACGTGGATAACGACTGGGTTGGTCATGCGATGGCCGGCCTCACCGGCCAGGTCAAATTATCGCCCAGGGTATCCCTGAACCTCGATATAACAGGTATGTACAATGGCAGGCAAACTTACACCTTTAACGGCGGCATGAACTCTTATGATGACAATACCCCGGTCGTGTTCAACGGGACCGTAGGCCTTGCAGTTGCGCTCGGCAGAAACAAGACGCATGCCGACTGGTACCTCCGTGAACAAACTATGTTTGACAATCTGAAATCCCAAATAGCATCGCTTTCAAGCCGGCTGGAGGTAGCCGAACAGGGAGGGCCTGAACGGGACAGAAGAATAGAGGATATCGGCAGCAAGGTAGACGACCTGGACAGAAAAGTGAGCACCACTCCACCACCGCCTCCGGCGCCTGATCTAAATGCATTGATCGCCCAGCTGATGAATGAAGGTTACATCAATATTTATTTTGACTTCAACAGTACAAAAATTGACAAACAAGCCACGGGCGCGATCAACGCACTGAGATCATACCTCAAAACTAACACCGATGCAAGAGTCAGCCTGCAGGGATATGCAGACGAACTGGGAACGGAGGAATATAACCAAAGACTCTC
>CAZOYZ010000483.1:1176-4225 GCA_964584045.1 uncultured Prolixibacteraceae bacterium
TCAGACTTTTACCGTTTTCCATCCCCCTCTGGTAAAGAGCCAGAGCGTAAATAAACCTACAGACGTCTCTGAAATGAACACAGCCCGGAATACTCCCGAATGTTGCCACCCGAACTTTATTGCAAATAAGTAGGATAAGGGGATCTGGATCAGCCAGAAGAAGACCAGGTTGATTTTCGTGGGTGTCTTCGTGTCACCGGCTCCGTTAAAAGCCTGCACCGACACCATCCACCACCCGTACACAAAAAGCGAGTATGACAATAAACGTAACCATTCGGAGCCAATTGCAATCACCTGATGATCATCTGTAAAAACAGACATGAAGAAACGGTTGAAGAAAAAATAGGCAACTGAAACGACAACCAGGAAAATCATATTGTAGGAACCGCTTTTCCATACCGCCGATTCAGCCCGGGCGGGGTTTCCCGCTCCCAGATTTTGTCCGACCAGGGTTGCCGATGCATTGGACAGTCCCCACGCGGGCATCATCGTGAACATAAGGATCCGTAACGCAATTGTGGCACCGGCTACCGCCTCACTCCCGATCTCAGAAAGTATACGCATAATGAAAATCCAGGATGTCATGGCAATAATCATCTGGCCAACTCCTCCCAGTGAAGTACGAAAAATAGCAAGCATAATTCCTGCATCCCGGCGAATTTGTGACAGCTTAGCCCGGATATGCTTGCCGCCCCTGAAAAGTAACCATACTTGCGTCAATACTCCCACTCCGCGTCCGATATTGGTCGCGATGGCTGCTCCTTCTATCCCCAGTGAAGGAATGAAACCCCAGCCAAAAATAAGTAAGGGGTCCAATATGATGTTGATGCCGTTCGATATCCAAAGGATACGCATGGCAATAGCCGCATCACCGGCTCCGCGGTATATGGCATTGATGACAAATAACAGCATGATCACTGCATTTCCCCCTAACATCCATTGCGTATAGCGATACCCGTTTTCAATGGCCCACTGATCTGCACCCATCAATCCAAGTAATTCCTTTGCAAACAGGATCCCACCGACGGCAAAAGGCACCGAAGCAATCAGTGCCAGAAAGATGGCCTGAATAGCCGACCGACCCGCTTCTTCTTTATTCTTTTCACCAATCCTGCGGGAAACAATGGCTGTGACCGACGTTGCCAGTCCCATCGCAATAGAGTATAACAGGAATAAATAGGTTTCGGTAAGCCCTACTGTGGCCACTGCCGAGGCACCCAGTTTCCCCACAAAATAAATATCCACAACAGCAAAAGTAGATTCCATGATCAGTTCCAGGATCATCGGAACTGCCAGAAGAAAGATAGCCCTTCTGATGCCGATTTGCGTGTAATCGGCATCGGTGCCCCGGATCGCATTCCTTAATTCCATCCATAAAGATCTTTTTATCCTAAATGTATCCCGTTCGATTGTTGCGGTGTAGTCTTCTCTCTTTTCCATAACCTTTTTTAGTTTGGGGATGTCTTTCTGCCTGCAAAATTAATCATGAGATCCTGCTTTGGCAGTGGGGAAAACTGACAAAGAGATGGGTGAATTACGACAGGAATCCGGATTTGTCTCAAAAGAAGAATAAACCTTCCCTACCTTCAGACGAAGCAACTTTCATTTATTCTTCCGTCAATTCCTGGATAATCTGAATCGAGTCCCTTATACAACTTTCGCAGACGGCTTCATGGAGGTTATGTTCCCTGAGGTATTGCTGCCCTTCTTCCGTTCTCAGATCACAGTTCAGCAAAGTCCTGCAATCGGTCGCACCATGAATTTCTTTAAACCTTTTGTTAAACTCCTGGATCATCGCGTAGGTTTTATTCTTCCGCTCCTGGTTCTGCTGGTACTTTTTGCAATTGTATATTCCAAGCACCATGAACGATCCTGTAACAGCACCGCAGGTTTCCTGAAGCCTTCCCATTCCTCCCCCAAATCCGCACGAGATTCTGAGTGCCTGAGGAAGATCAAACTCCAGATCATCCGCGTAAGCAGATACGACCGATTGTGCGCAGTTTAAACCGCTTTTGAATGAACCGATCGCTTTTTCACATTTTTCAGAGCACATAAAGGTTTGATTTACTGGATTTATACTAATCGTTCAAAAACTCTTCAATCACAGCAACGGTCATTTCAGGTATTTTACTTCCCTTTTTTGCTGTGCATACCTCTCCGAGATAAGATCCGTGTTCTCCCGGCAGTACCATCAGCCTGGCCTTCGGTATGATCCTGCACATTTTAGCGCCATGCTCCGGGGTTACGGCATCTTTATCACCAACGATAATCAAAGTTTCTGCTTTTATGGACTGCAGATCTTCGTCGGTCCAGTCTATGAACCGCACCATTCTTTCTTTGTCTTTGTCATGCATGACCTGAAGGTGATCTTTATCGGCTGCTACCTGTAAATAGGCAGTTTTCAAAAGCGCCGGCATATTGTCCAATGATGCTTTTTCCATAAAGGCGAAAAAGCCCGGGACCATACCCTCCCTTTTATAAAAAGAAGAGGCTATGATTAATTTGTTCACAAGCTCAGGATGTCTGATCCCGATTTGCATGGCTGTGTTACCGCCATTGCTGAAGCCAAAAAAATCAGCCTTGTCAATTTTCAGAGAATGAAGAAGACCTGCGACATCATCAGCGTCCTGTTCAAAAGAGACGGGACTGTTCCTGTCACTCGTGCGGCCATGAGCCTGAAGTTCAAGTGCAATTACTTTTCGGTAATTGGCAAGCATGGGAAGAATATGACCAAACGTAGTTTCAATGGTAGAACCACCCCCATGAATCAACACCAAAGGCATTCCTCCCACCCCATGGATCTCATAATACATTTTTAATCCGTTGACTGAAGCGTATCCGCTTTTAAAAGTTCCTTCGCTCATCGTTATTTCAGTTGCGTTTGAATGGGTAAAACCTGACAATGCTGAAAAGAACAAAGTTAATTCAACTAAAATCGATTTCATAGGCAAAAACATTTTTGATTTTGACGTCATTCAAAATTACAGGCTAAGAGGTGTTTTGACCGGGTGTACCTGTGACGTTAGCGGGGGTTAAATACGACAAAGTG
>CAZOYZ010000484.1:0-4225 GCA_964584045.1 uncultured Prolixibacteraceae bacterium
CAATTTTATCGGCCAGCAAAGCCATCCACAGCGCTTCCCGGTCCTGCGGCGATTTTATCGCCGGGTTCCATTTTATCCGTGTGCCATACTGAATATAATCCCGCTCGTCGAACCACAGATGATGCACGCATACTTCGGCCGTAATTTTCTTATCCTTAACCGGCCCCGGTTCAAACAACTGCATTTCGCCGGCCGTCGACAAGTGAAGGACGTGCAATCTTGTCCCGTACCGTGAGGCAAGTCCCACGGCTTTGGATGAAGACCGGAAACAGGCTTCGGCACTGCGTATCCGCGAGTGCCGGGAAATTGGGATGACCTCGCCGTATTTTTCCCGGTACAGCTCCATGTTTCTTCTGATCATGTTTTCGTCTTCGCAGTGGACTGCAACAAGGGACGGGGCGTTTTTAAAAAGTGCGGACAGGGTTGCATCATCATCGACCAGCATATTGCCGGTTGATGAACCCATAAACACTTTGATGCCGCATACCTGCGTAGGATCGATTGTCAGGATTTCATCCAGATTATCGTTTGTTGCTCCTATATAAAAAGAATAGTTAACGGCCGATACTTCCGCCGCGCGGGCGTATTTCTTTTCAAGTTCGATCCGGCTGGTAGTTTGGGGAATGGTGTTGGGCATCTCCATAAAGGAGGTGATACCCCCGGCAAGGGCTGCCCTGGATTCTGTGGCGATCTCTCCTTTGTGTGTCAATCCGGGCTCTCTGAAATGAACCTGGTCATCAATGACCCCTGGTATCAGATATTTTCCGGCTGCTTCGATCAGGTTTGCAGACTCCAGATCGGCAACCGGGACTTCTTCCCGATAAATCTTTTCAATGAATTCTCCGTCAATGAGCACGCTTCCTGTAAACTGTTGGCCTTCGTTGACGATGGTTGCCTGATGGATAATGGTCTTCATGTGTCTGATGTTTCCTGCTGATACGTAATCCAAAATTAAAAAGCTACAATTTTTTCAATCACGGCCTTTTCATCCAGCTTTGGGCTTATACTTCCTGAACCAACTCCTTATCTTCATTTCAAGAATGCCCCAGAGCGCTTCATTGAAAATACCGCCGCTCATTTTGGAATGACCTTCCTGGCGCTCCGTGAAAATAATCGGTACCTCCACCAGTCTGAATCCGTGTTTCCACGCGGTAAACTTCATTTCGATCTGAAAGCCGTAACCTTTCAGTTTAATGCCGTCCAGATCAAGGGTCTGCAGGACTTTGCTCCGGTAACACTTGAATCCGGCGGTGGTGTCCATGACCTTCATCCGGGTGATCAGCCGTACATAGACCGATGCGAAATAGGACATCAGTACTCTGCCCAATGGCCAGTTGATCACGTTGATCCCCCTGATATACCGGGACCCGATTGCCACGTCAGCTCCTTCACAGGCACAGGCATCATACAACCGTTCCAGGTCGGCAGGATTATGCGAAAAATCGCAATCCATCTCGAAAATATAATCGGCACCATAGGTCAGCGCCCACTTAAAACCCGTGAGGTAAGCTGTTCCAAGGCCCAGTTTGCCTTCCCGTTCGATCAGGTGCAGTTGCCCGGGGAATTCACTTTGCAGTTTTTTGACGATCTGCGCGGTTCCGTCGGGTGAATGGTCATCAATGATCAATACTTCGAAAGGGATCCGTAAAGAGAAAATTTCACGGATCATCTTTTCGACGTTTTCCTTTTCGTTGTATGTCGGGATGATAACCAGGTTTCGTTTCACTGAGCCAATTCTTCTGTTAGAACGCGAAGTTAACTATTTTTCCGGAATTATTTCCAGCCTCCACCCAAAGCCCTGTACAGGGAAACCGCAGAGGTGAGTTTTTGCAGATGGTCATTCACATTGCTGATCTGTGCCGAAAGCAGGCTTTGTTGCGCGTCCAGCACTTCGGTATAAGTTGCTGATCCGAAATTGAGCAATTCTTTTGTATAAGAAACCGATTTTTGCAGCGCTTCCAACTGCTTCTGACGCAGGAGGATCTTTTTTTCGGATGCCTTATAACGGCTAAGCGCATTGTTAACCTCCTGTCCGGCGGTCAGCAAGGTATTCCGGAAACTGAGCAACGCTTCTTCCTGTTGTGCTTTTGCTATCTTCAGCCGGGTGATATTGGCTTTTTTGTTGAATATCGGAGCGGTAATTCCTCCGATCACATTGGCCGTCAACGCGGCAGGATCGAGCAACTTATTCAAGTCTGTGGCTTCGAATCCGCTTAATGCGGTGATGGTCAGAGCGGGGTAAAAATAGGCGCGGGCGCTGTTGGTCAGTTCGTAAGCGCTGATCACGGCGTATTCTGCCTGCATCACATCCGGTCTATTGTCGAGCAATTGAGACGGAACACCGGTGTTGATCAGTTCGGGTGATATTTGAGCGCCCAGCGAGCTTCTTTCAATTTTGCCCGGTGTCCTTCCAAGCAACAGGCACAGGCCGTTTTCAGTTTCCCTGATCGTCTGTTCCAGATCGGGAATAGTCACTTCGGCTGCATAACGGATTGCTTCAGTTTGCACGACTGCGGCTCCTGTGACCAGGCCGCTGTTCTTTAGCACCTTCATGGTTTCGACCAGGTCGATATTATTTTTCACGGTCTCCCGTGTAATGGCGAGTTGTTCGTCCAGTGCGAGCAGGCTGTAATAAACAGTGACGATGCCCGATATCAATCCTGTCCGAACCGCTTTACTCCCGGCATCGGTGGCCAGCAGTCCCGCGTATGCAGCACGTTTTGAGTTCCTTAATTTTCCCCAGATATCGGCTTCCCAACTGGCCTGTACGTTCAGTTGAAAATCTTTTATTTCACGCGGTCCGTCGGGATAAAGCGTTTCTGGATTCCTTACATAGCCACCGCCTCCCTGTGCGGTCACGGAAGGGAACAGGGAAGCTTTTCCCTGTTCAAAATACGCTTCGGCCTCAATGACGCGCTGAGCGGCGATCTGCAGATCCGGATTATTGTCCAGCCCTTCTTCAATTAGTTTTTTCAAAAGGGGGTCAGTGAACAGATCCTGCCAGGGTGTTTCGGCGATAGTGACCGTGTCGGTTACCACCGTATCGCCGAACAACCCGTCGGTGTCTGCCGATCCCCTGCTGAAGGGTCTGGTGGTATTGCAGGAAATCAGTGTACCTGTAACCCCTGCAATCAGTATGGTATATTTAAAATTCATCCTCATGGTTTTTATTTTTTCCGTCTCTGCTATTCAAGGGTGTTTAGTTCAGATATCTCCTGCAATTCCGGCTTCCTGATCTTTTCCTGCAGCACCTGGAAGACCACGTACATAGCCGGGATGATCAGGATGCCAATGAAGGTTCCGATCAGCATTCCGCCAACGGCTCCGACACCGATCGACCGGTTTCCGTTTGCTCCGACGCCGCCTGCGACGATCAGAGGCAACAATCCGACGATAAAGGCGATCGATGTCATCAGAATGGGGCGCAGGCGCGCCACGGCTCCTTCAACTGCAGCCTGCATGACCGGCATGCCGCCCCGCCTTCGCTGAAGTGCAAATTCAACGATCAGAATGGCATTCTTGGCCAGCAAACCGATAAGCATGATCAGGGAGATCTGGAGATAAATGTTGTTTTCAATACCCATCAGCCTCGCAAAGATGAAAGCGCCGGCAATACCTACCGGTAAGGAGAACAGGATTGATAATGGCAGAATAAAACTTTCATATTGGGCTGCCAAAAGGAAATAAACAAAGATTACGCAAAGTACAAAGATCAGCATAGATGACCTTCCTGAAGCAATTTCTTCCCGGGTTAATCCGGAAAATTCGTATCCGTACCCGGCCGGGAATTTCTCTCCGGCGACGCGCCGTACTGCATCGATGGCATCGCCTGTACTGAATCCGGGTTTTGGAGAACCGGTCACAGAGATCGACGTAAACATGTTGAAACGTTTAAGAGTTTCCGGCCCAAAAACGCGTGTGACTGAAATGAATTCGGTAATGGGAGCCATTTCCCCGGATGCGGAACGGACAAAGATCTGAGTCAGATCATCCGGGTTTCCACGGTATTCCGGTTCAGCCTGAAGCATGACCCTGAACTGCTTTCCGAAGAGATTGAAATCGGACACGTAGTATCCTCCCAAATAGCCCTGGAGGGAAGCCAGGATTTGATTTACAGCGATACCCGATTGTTTACAGCGGGCAACATTGACATCGACCTGATATTGCGGGAAGTTGGTGTTGAACGCCGTGATGGCATACTGGATTTCCGGTTGCTGGTTCAGCG
>CAZOYZ010000485.1:0-4224 GCA_964584045.1 uncultured Prolixibacteraceae bacterium
AGGCTTTCTATTCGGGCGACCCGGCTAAATATACGCTGCCGTCTGAAATGGAGAAAAATTTTATCTTGTCTTATATCCCGGGTTCAGGCGGGCAAGGCGGAGCTTCGCTGAAGTCGTTCATTGATTCAGCCCGGCAAATTACACGACTCAGCTTTCAGGTGGCCGACCTGGGAACCAGCGATATGGAGGCCTTGTTGGCTAAGATCAGACCGGCGGTCGATTCCATTTTTGAAGCCGACAAGTATACAGTGACCCTTACCGGGAACAGTGTTGTTTACGCAAAGGGAACCACCTTCCTGATCAGGAACCTGATCGAGAGCGTGATGATCGCCATCTTGTTGATTTCAGTGCTGATGGTGGTGATGTTCCGGTCATTTAAAATGATCCTGATCTCAATGATCCCGAATCTGATCCCGCTTTTGGTTACTGGTGCGATTATGGGATACAGCGGCATCCCCCTGAAACCTTCCACGCTGATCGTATTCAGTATTGCGTTGGGAATTTCGGTCGACAATGCCATCCAGTATCTGGCGAGATACCGTCACGGGTTAAAGGTCAGCCATAACAACATTGGAGAATCGGCGGTAAACGCGCTGCGAGAAGCTTCGTTCAGCATGATCTATACGTCGATTGTCCTCGTACTGGGATTCAGCGTGTTTACCATATCCGATTTCGGAGGGACAAAGGCTTTGGGACTGCTCATTTCGTGTACCTTGTTTGTGGCGATGTTTTTCAACATCGCCGTTTTGCCTTCTCTGCTCATGAGCCTTGACAAGTACGCTGTTTCAAAGGTATTTACAGAAGATGCGCTGATCGAGGTTTATGAGGAAAATGAAGCTGAAAAATAGAGGGATTGCCCGGATAATAAACTAACAGGAATTAGATGTCGGTCTCCGTTTTTTGCATTTTCCTGGTTTTGCTTCCCGGGTATACCATTAACGCTTCTTCCAGAATCTTCAAAGCTTTTTTCAGATCTTTCTTTTTCAGTACATAGGCGATCCGGACTTCATCTTTTCCGTACCCCGGGGTGGTATAAAACCCTGAAGCCGGAGCCAGAAAAATGGTTTCATTTTCATATTCAAAGTCCGAAAGCAGCCATGCACAAAACTTGTCTGCATCATCAACGGGAAGCCGGGCAAGGGTATAGAATGCTCCCATCGGGATTGGCGAGTACACGCCGTCAATCCTGTTTAATCCGTCAATCAGGAACTTGCGTCGTTCAACATATTCGTTATAGGCATCCATCAGGTACTCTTCCGTTCCATCGAGTGAAGCTTCGGCGGCTATCTGGCCGATCAGCGGCGGGCTCAGACGGGCCTGGCAAAACTTCATGACATTACGCCGTACCTCAGGATCTTTCGAGATCAGTGCTCCGATCCGGATACCGCATTCGCTGTAACGTTTCGATACTGAATCGATCAGGATCACATTCTTTTCGATACCTTCTAAATGGAATGCAGAAATATAAGGGGCACCGGTATAGCAAAATTCCCTGTAAACTTCGTCCGAAAACAGGAAAAGATCGTATTTCCTGACCAGGTCGCGGATGGCATTCATCTCTGAATGTGTATAAAGATAACCTGTCGGATTGTTTGGATTACAAATCATGATCCCCTTGGTTTTCGGGGTGATCAGTTTTTCAAATTCTTCAATAGGCGGTAAGCTGAAACCTTCGTCAATGGTGGCAGGGACTGATTTAATCACTGCCCCGGCAACGATAGCGAATGCTTCATAATTGGCATAGGCCGGTTCAGGGACGATGATCTCGTCGCCCGGGTCCAGGCACGACATGAATGCAAAGGTCACCGCCTCGCTGCCCCCTGCCGTGATGATGATATCCTCGACATGAACATCAATTTTAAATCGCTGGTAGTACTTCACAAGTTTTTGACGTAAGGATAAAATTCCCTCGCTTGGGCTGTACTCTAATATTTTCCTGTCAATGTTCCGGATTGCATCCAGCGCTTTTTCCGGGGTCGGCAGGTCGGGTTGGCCGATGTTCAAATGATACACTTTACGGCCTCTTTCCTTTGCCTTGTTAGCTAAAGGAACGAGTTTCCTGATCGGTGAATCAGGCATCTTGTTTCCCCTTATGGATGTGGTTGGCATGTTTCAAAAATAGATATCCGGGCGCCAAAGATACAACTTACAATCCGATCTGTTATCATCAGCCTGTTAAAAAAATTGTACTGCGGTGAACGTGGCTGTCTAAGATACTAAACAGGCTCCGGCAAATCAGTTCCGGAAAAGATAAGTATTTTATATATTTTCTTATCGAAAATCATATTTCAGAATCCTGATTAGCCTAACTTTGCCCCTTCTTCCATAAAAAACATAAACTATGATCATTGGAGTACCTAAGGAAATAAAGAATAATGAAAACCGGATTGCTTTGACGCCTGCCGGAGCTGCAGAGCTCAGGAAAGCCGGTCATGTGGTTTACGTTCAGACAGGAGCCGGGAATGGCAGCGGATTCCCGGACGGAGATTATTTATCGGTCGGTGCCAGGCTTCTCCCGACCCTGGAGGCAGTGTACGATCAGGCCGAAATGATCATTAAGGTGAAAGAACCCATTGCCCGGGAATATCCCTTAATCAGGAACGGGCAGTTCCTTTTTACTTACTTTCATTTTCCTTCATCAGAGGGGCTAACCCGCGCCATGATCCGCAGCGGAGCCATTTGTCTGGCTTACGAAACGGTGGAACTGGCCGATCATTCACTTCCTCTTTTGATCCCCATGTCGGAAGTTGCCGGAAGAATGGCAGTCCAGGAAGGTGCCAAATATCTGGAAAAACCGTTCGGCGGATATGGGGTATTACTTGGAGGTGTACCGGGAGTCCCCCCGGCCAAGGTACTGATCATCGGCGGAGGGATCGCCGGTACAGAAGCAGCAAAGGTTGCCGGCGGCATGGGTGCCGATGTGACGATCATGGACGTGAACATGCGTCGGTTGCGCTATCTGGACGACATCATGCCGGCTAATGTGAAAACCATGATGAGCAGTGCTTTTTATCTGCGTGAAATGGTAAAGACGCATGACCTGATTATCGGTGCTGTGCTGATACCCGGGACCAAGGCTCCAAAACTGGTTACACGCGATATGGTTTCAACCATGCGTCCCGGAACGGTGATGGTCGATGTCTCCGTTGATCAGGGAGGATGCTTTGAAACCACGATGGCAACCACACACGATAACCCCACCTTTGTCGTCGATGAGGTCATTCATTATTGTGTCGCCAATATGCCCGGAGCTGTCCCCCGTACCTCTACACTGGCCCTGACGAACGCCACCCTGCCGTATGCCCTTGAACTGGCAGGGAAAGGGTGGAAACAAGCCTGTCTGGACAGCGAGCCCTTAAAAAAAGGCCTGAATATCGTTCAGGGGAAGGTTGTTTATAAAGGCGTGGCTGAAGCATTCGGGTTACCTGAAGCGGATGTTGATTCTTTCTTGTAAAATTCAAATTGCATAGAGCATGGAGCATAGCGCGTTTTCATCTTTTCCCCGTACTCTGTGCCCTGTGCCCTATGCTTTCTTTAATACTCGTAGCTTTTAGTCCCCCGGTCTCCGTGTTCCCGTTTCCGGTCTCCCGTTTCCACCTTGTGTCTTTTTCTTACTTTCTGCTTGCGACTCATGGCTTTTCCATTCTTTGCGTCTTTGTATTCGGTTTGACGTCTTTTTCTGCAAAGTTTTTTTATTTTTGCTGGCCGAACAGGAACCCGGGAATTGGAATTCCCGGATTTTGGATTTGGTGTTTTGAAATTTGGAACTTGGAATTTTTTAAGCTGATATGATGGATATTCCCAGCAAATACAAGCCCGGCGAAGTTGAAAACAAATGGTACAGGTATTGGATTGAAAATGGTTTTTTTCATTCTGTTCCGGACGAACGTGAGCCCTACACGATCGTTATTCCACCGCCAAATGTCACCGGGGTACTGCACATGGGGCACATGCTGAACAATACGATCCAGGACATCCTGACCCGCCGGGCACGCATGCTTGGCAAAAATGCCTGTTGGGTTCCCGGGACCGATCACGCCTCGATTGCCACCGAGGCCAAGGTGGTGAACAAACTGAAAGCGGAAGGCCTTACCAAAGCAGACCTGAGCCGGGATGAGTTTCTGAAACATGCCTGGGACTGGACGCACAAACATGGCGGTATTATCCTGGAACAGCTTAAAAAATTGGGCGCCTCCTGCGATTGGGAGCGTACCTGTTTTACCA
>CAZOYZ010000486.1:0-4208 GCA_964584045.1 uncultured Prolixibacteraceae bacterium
GTGCACGTTTCAGTCCATTGGTTTGGATAGGTATTGACCAACCAGCGGTGGCCGTCGGCCGACACATCCGAATCGACATAAAAATTGTCGGAAATGGCAAATTCACGCACCAGCTTCAGGTGATTCACCATCACATCCGCATTCGCGACAGAATCGGTACCCTGATGATTCCGGAAGCTGACTCCTTTTCCGTAACGGGCCAGTTCCGGATCGCCTTTCCCTTTTTCGACCTGCCCGAAAATCTCATCGTAGGTGCGGTTTTCTTTCGAGATGAACACGATATGCTTGATCGGGCTTTCCTTTTCCCCGGGATAAAGGGGCACCGGGTTGTCTTTTCTCCAGGAAAACTTTTCAGAACCGGCCTTTTCAAAATGAAAATTGTTTGATATAACCCTTTGCGTATGGGCTTTCAATTCCTCATCCGACGGAATATCCAGGATCTGAACGGAGCCCTTCATCAGGGAACCAATGTAACTTCCTTCGGGACCGCGCTCAAAAACAGACCCGCCGTTGGGCCCGCTGCCAAAACCTTTGGCATTGGCCACGATGAGTTTCTTCCCGTCATTGCTCACCTTTAACTTTGCCGGGAACCAACCCGCGGGAATGTACCCCAACACCTCCAGTTCTTCGGCATCGATGACAGCCACCGCGTTGATCCCGGAACAGGCAACGAACAAGCGCCTGTTATCCGGCGAAAGGGTTAGTCCAAACGGAATGACCCCCCGAAACTGTTTCACGCGGGGATCAGGTTTCAGATAGATCGTGTGGACAACGGTATCTTTTTCAATAGAAATCACTGAGATATTATCGTTGTTCCCGTTGGTCACAAACACATACTTGCCGGTGGCTGCCAGCGAGTTGGGGCTGGCGCCGCCAACGGCAGGAATGCCCTCCACCAGCGCCCCGACCAGATTCCCGGTCTTTGTCCGCGCAATCACTTCCGGCTTCGCGGGATCCGCCAGACTGATGGTGAAAACCGAAAAAGCTTCGGGCGCATTCATTTCACCCAACCCGGGAACGGAAACACTGTCGTTTTCAATCCCTTCGATCATCTCCTTGCTGCCATAGCCAAACGGCGGGTATTTCAACGCCTTTTCCGCGATGTTTTCCTCCGTAAGACCACCAATCAGGCTATACTCGAACATCCCGACATTCGCCACATAAACTTTTTGTTCGTCGGGCGACATACAAATCCCAAACGGGTATCTGCCCACCGGAACACTATGCTCCAGACGGCCTGTTTCCGTGTTGATGATGACCATCCGGAATCCGATCTGGTCGACCGCATACAATTTCCCGCCGTCTTTTGAAAGGACCAGATCACCGATATAACCATGCGAGTAATCCACGCTGTCCGAAACAAACGAGCAATCAAAAAACCCTTTCTTTTCACCCGTCTGAAGATCAAAAATGAAGATCTTATTTTCCTGGCCCCCGGCCACGTAAACCACCCGGTTGTCTTTCGAAACAGCAAGTCCCATGAAAACCGACGCCAGGATACCCCTGTCGGTCGCCGGACCGGGAGGAATCTGCTGCACTTCGGGATTCTCCGACAAAATATTCCTGACGATCGTAACCGCCAGCGGGCTGGTTCCGGAATTTGCCGTAATTGCAGTGTTCCCGTCAGGACTTAACGTGAGACCAAACGGATGGGGAGCAACCACGATGCTCTTTCCTGCCGGGGTAACCAGCCGGCCGTTTGGAATAACCGTCTCCCCCGTTTTATCGACCGTCACAAACCGTTCGCCCGAAGGGGCAGAGAGAATCCAAAGGTCTGCCTTTTTGGTTGAATTGCACGACGCAAGTATCAAAAAAAGGCTTAAGTACAAAAACAGATTCTTCATAATATCACAAATTATCAGTTAATCAAAAATAATTACTAAAGATACGAAGAGGAACGTTACGGCAAAAACTGATTCAGCAGAAAAAAAACAAACACATGATCTTTAAGTTTATCGCGTAACTCTCTGTATGCATTTTTCTTCAAGGTTTTTACAGTATTCAGGGATACCTGAAGTTCTTCAGCGATTTCGGGATTTTTATATTCTTTCAGACTCAATAAAATAATCTTTCTGCTTTGGTGAGGCAGTTCGTAAATAGCCTGATAAATGATCCGGTAAGTTTCTTCCTCCTGGACCAGCTCGTAAAAATAATCGTCCGGGGTAATCTCCTTTCTGAGAATTTCCTCCCGAAGGTTCCTGATCCTGATCTGATTTAAACAACTGTTGCGGATCACGGTATAGATGAAGCCTTTTGCCGCTCTCAGGTGATCAAACTGCTCCCTTCGCTTCCAAAATTCGATGAATGCCTCCTGGGCCGTATCTTCGGCCACATCCGGGTCATGCGTATATTTCCCGGCAAAAATACAGGCAGAAGGATAAAATCCTTCGAAAAATGTCCTAAAGGCATCCCTGTCGCCCTGACGGATATGTTTGATCAGTGTTTCATCCTGATCCATAAGTTTCAGTTCGGTTTCGGCAAAGGTAGAAATCTTATTTAAACCTTGCCAGCTTGCTCAGGTATTTCCCGATGATGTCGAACTCCAGGTTGACAATGGTTCCTTCCGCAAACGTATGGAAGTTGGTGTGCTCATAGGTATAAGGAATAATGGCTACCTGGAAGGATTTCTTTTTTGAGTTGACGACCGTAAGACTGACGCCGTTCACCGTGACCGAACCTTTTTCAACGGTCATGTACCCTTGCCTGGCCTCTTTCTTGTCAAAATCATATTTAAAGGTATAATACCAGCTTCCCCCCGACTCCTCCACTTTGACACAGACGGCCGTCTGATCCACGTGCCCCTGGACGATGTGCCCGTCTAACCGTCCGTTCATGACCATACTACGTTCCAGGTTTACCTTGGAACCGACTTCCAGGTAACCCAGATTGCTCTTCAGGATCGTCTCCTTGATCGCTGTTACCCTATAAGTTCCTGCTTTGGTGTCAATTTTTACAACGGTCAGGCAAACGCCGTTATGCGACAAACTCTGGTCAATCTTCAACTCCTTTACAAAAGAACAGGTGAGTGTGAAGTGATAATTTTCCTGTTCCTTTTCGATGGCATTTACGATGCCGTACTCCTCAACGATTCCTGAAAACATAATTAAAAATGTTAAATGTGATGTACGGAAACCGGAGAAGGAAAACCGGAACTCCTGTTATTTTTCCGGTCTCCTGCGTCCTGTTTCCGGTCTACCTTTTTTGATACTGCTCCTCGTAATAGTTCTGATAATCGCCGCTGGTCACATTCCGGAGCCACCCTTCATTGGCCAGGTACCAGTCGATCGTTCTTTCAATCCCTTCCTCGAACTGAAGGCTCGGCACCCATCCAAGCTCTCTCTGTAACCTGGAAGAATCAATGGCATAACGAAGATCATGACCTGCCCGGTCTTTTACAAAAGTGATCAGCTTTTCGGAAGCACCCTGTTCCCTTCCCAGTTTGCGGTCCATGATCCGGCACATGACCCTGATCAAATCTATATTTTTCCATTCATTGTGACCGCCAATGTTGTAAGTTTCTCCGGTCTTACCCCGGTGAAAGATCACATCAATCGCATGGGCGTGATCTTCCACCCATAGCCAATCGCGTATATTCTCACCTTTCCCGTAAACCGGAAGCGGTCTGTCATTCCTGATATTATTGATAAACAACGGGATCAGTTTTTCAGGGAACTGGTACGACCCGTAATTGTTTGAGCAGTTCGACACCACTACCGGTAATCCAAAGGTATCGTGATAGGCCCGGACAAAATGATCAGAGCTGGCCTTTGATGCTGAATAAGGACTATGCGGATCATACCTCGTCGTTTCCTTAAACATCTCCCCGTCCATGTTCAGCGCACCATAAACCTCATCGGTCGAAATGTGATAAAACCGTTTCCCCTCCGTGTTCCCGTTCCAGATGCTCCGGGCAGCATTGAGCAGATTTACCGTGCCGACCACGTTGGTGAACACGAATTCAGTCGGGTTGGAAATAGAGCGGTCAACATGTGATTCGGCTGCCAGATGGATCACCCCGTCAAACTCGTACTCCCGGAATAACTCCAGCATACCTGGCGCATCAACAATATCCCCTTTCACAAACTCATAGTTTGGTTCGCCTTCAATATCCTTCAGGTTTGCCAGGTTCCCGGCGTAGGTCAGTTTATCCAGGTTGATAATCCGGTAGTCAGGATACGTATTGACAAACAGCCGGACAACATGGGAAC
>CAZOYZ010000487.1:0-4196 GCA_964584045.1 uncultured Prolixibacteraceae bacterium
CAGGATGACTCAGTCCTGTAAGCTGAAACTTTGCCTGATCCGGTCTGCGTAGTCCAGTTTTTCCCAGGTGAAAAGTTCAACTTCGAGTTCAACTTTTCCGCTGTAGGGCGATTCAAATACTTTTGTTTTGAATTCCGGGTCCCGGCCCATATGCCCGTACGCTGCAGATTCGCGGTAAATCGGATTGCGCAGCTTCAGGCGGGCTTCGATGGCTGCAGGCCTGAGATCAAAAATTTCGGCCACTTTGCCGGCAATTTGTCCGTCGTCCATATTGACATGGGATGTGCCATAGGTGTTGACATACACTCCCAGCGGTTTGGCTACACCGATCGCATAAGCCAGCTGCACCAGGATTTCTTCTGCCACACCGGCGGCGACCAGGTTCTTGGCGATATGCCGGGCAGCATAGGCAGCCGAGCGGTCAACCTTTGAAGGATCTTTCCCGGAGAAGGCCCCTCCGCCATGAGCTCCCCTGCCGCCATAGGTATCGACAATGATCTTCCGGCCTGTGAGCCCGGTGTCTCCGTGAGGGCCGCCGATGACGAATTTACCGGTTGGGTTGACATGATAGATGATGTCATTGCCGAAAAGTTTCTGAACCCGCCCGGGTAAGCGCGAGATCACTCTTGGAAGGAGAATGTGGATGACATCCTCTTTAATTTTGGCCAACATGGCTTCATCGTCACCAAACTCATCATGCTGGGTGGAAACGACAATGGTATGCACCTGTTTTGGAGTGTGATCGTCATGGTATTCGATGGTTACCTGCGATTTTGCATCCGGCCGCAGATAAGGCATTTCTTTGCCTTCACGGCGAATGGCGGCCAGCTCCTTCAGGATCAGATGCGCCAGTTCCAGCGGCAGCGGCATATAATGATCGGTTTCCTTGCAGGCATAACCAAACATCATTCCCTGGTCGCCGGCTCCCTGATCCATTTTGTCAGCCTTGACCACACCCCGGTTGATATCCGGACTTTGCTCATGGATGGCCGAAAGGACTCCACACGAATCACCGTCGAAACGGTAAGCAGCCTTTGTATAACCAATGTCGTTGATCACCTTTCGGGCAATCTCCTGCACGTCCACATAGGTCTGCGACTTCACTTCTCCTGCCAGCACCACCTGTCCGGTTGTGACAAGTGTTTCAATGGCCACTTTGGAATTCGGATCAAAAGCCAGGAATTCATCCAGCAAGGCATCTGAAATCTGGTCTGAAACTTTATCGGGATGCCCTTCCGATACAGATTCACTCGTAAAAAGATAGCTCATCTTCATTTTAAATTTAGGAAACCCGCTCAGGAACAAAAACTTCCCTGATAAGATTCCGGTTTAACAATATTGAAGATTGATTGATGAAATGAATTGAAAAGATAAAGCGATTGCTTTAGCATTTTTTTCTGTGGTTGCAATCAATCTCAAATTTGTCCACAATCTGTCAGCAAAAGTAGCATCTTTTTGTTGATATCAAAACGGTTGCAAAGATTTTAGACAGGCTGGCCGGTTTGCTTTTCAGGCAGCGATCTAAAAATGGCATTTTACGGGATAAATTCAACTTTACTTTTTTTATTTGTTAACTTTAATTTAACTTTGTGGCTCGCAAAAAAATGAGATGGAAGACGGGAATTTTAGTTACATAAGAGATTTAACACGGTATCAGCGTCAGCATACCACTACAGTTTATATTGGCAAGGTACCTGTAGGGGGGGACTACCCGGTCCGGATCCAGTCCATGACCGATACTGACACCAGTGATACCGAGGCGACGGTCGAGCAGATCATCCGGATCATTAAGGCAGGGGCGGACCTTGTCCGGATCACGGTAAAAGGGGTCAGCGATGCGGAAAACTTAAAGAACATTAAACAGTTACTGGTATCGAGGGGGTATGAGCACCCGTTGATCGCTGATATTCATTTTAATCCAAAACTTGCAGAAATTGCAGCCAAATATATATCGAAGGTACGGATCAATCCAGGCAATTTTTATGATAAAAGGGCTCGTTTTGAGCATCATATTTACTCGGATGAAGAGTACAAGGAAGAACTTTTAAGAATAGAAGAGCAGTTTATTCCTTTTTTGGAGATCCTCAGACAGACCAATACGGCCCTTCGCATAGGTGCCAATCACGGGTCGCTGTCGGACAGGATCATGAGCCGTTACGGGGATACGCCGACGGGGATCACCGAATCAGTCATGGAATATCTCCGCATATGTAAGAAAACCGATTTTAAGAACGTCGTCATTTCGATCAAATCGAGCAATACCCGCATGATGGTCTATACGGTGCGGATGATGAATAAAAGGATGCGGCAGGAAGATATGGAATTCCCCCTGCATCTGGGGGTGACCGAAGCGGGAGAAGGGGAAGACGGCCGTATCAAGTCGGCTGTGGGGATCGGAGCTCTTTTGGCCGATGGGATTGGCGACACCATCCGCGTTTCCCTGACCGAAGATCCTGAGAAGGAAGTACCTGTAGCAAGGAAGCTCATTAACCATCTAAAAACCTACCAGGGGCATCAGCCTATTCAGGCGCCCTTGTTCGCTCAGATCAATCCTTTTGAATATGAAAGGCGGTCGGTGCGGCCTGTGTTGAATATGGGCGGAAAGCAGGTGCCTGTGGTGGTGGCCGATCTTCGTAACCGGACCCTTTCGGAGGTTTTGCCCATGCGGGGAAAACAAATCCCCGAATATTTTCTCGACCGGGACCATATTCTCGACCTGGAAGGCAATACCTTCCCGATTCTCGACCTGGAAGAATATTTATTTGGAGGCAGCCACTGGGGACAAATGAAGTTTATCCGGACCAATAAAATGGAGTTTGACCGTTTTATGGCCGAAAACCCTGAAATTATCACCAAACTGAAGCAGACACGCAAAACCGTGTTAATCCTGGAGAGCTTCAACAAGAATCCCCTTGCAGAGTTCCGGGCTTTCTTCATGACGCTGGAATCGCATATCTGGAAGGTCCCTGTAATCATCTACAGGGATTATAACGAAAGTAATCTGGAAGATCTGCAAATCAAAGCATCTGTCGACGTAGGCGGCCTGCTGATCGATGGCTATGGCGACGGGATCTGCATTACCAACCAGGGAGATCACATCACGTTCACCGACTTGAAGGACCTGAGTTTTTCCATTTTGCAGGCCAGTCGCATGCGGGTCACCAAGACTGAATTTATTTCATGTCCGGGATGCGGACGGACTTTGTTTGACTTGCACGAGACCACCAAGAAGATCAAGGCCCATTTCAGCCACCTGAGCCACCTGAAAATCGGGGTCATGGGCTGTGTGGTGAACGGTCCCGGGGAAATGGGTGATGTCGATTACGGTTTTGTAGGTGCAGGTCCCGGCAGAGTGAACCTTTACAAAGGGCAAACGCTCGTCAAAAGAGGCATTCCGTTTGAAAACGCAGTCTTCGAACTGGAAAACCTGGTCCGGGAAAACGGAGACTGGAAAGAACCTTCTGATTGATTATTGATGATTGGAGATCTTTTTCATCCTGTCTGACTACTTACGACTCACGACTTACTACTCAATACTTTTACCAGATCCATGTCCGGTTTCAGGCAAATCGTCTGCATTCCTGTTTGAGCAGCGCTTTTGGTATTGATATCCAGATCATCGATAAAAAGTGTTTCCGCGGGATTTAATCCGGCGTCCTCCAGGACGAAACGAAAAGCTTCCGGCTCTGGTTTCCTGAGTCTTATTTCAGAGGAATAATAATCTTTCACAAACAATTCGGTGAGGTGAAAGCCAAACTGTTTCCGGAACAGTTCATGAAAATGGGCGATGTGGATCCTGTTGGTATTGGAGAACAGGTACAGCCTGTAACGCGGAGCGAGTTCCCTGAGTAACGTGATCTTCTCCGGAGGAAACTGAAGAAGCATGGCACACCAGGCTTCATCGATCTCTTTATCGGACACGGGATGCGAAAGCAACGTGCGGATCCCGTCGCGAAATTCTGCGTCGTCCAGCCGGCCCTGTTCCATCCTGAGAAAAACCTCATGGTCATAGCTCCAGCCACCTGGTTTGATCAGGTCGGGCATTCCCAATTCGCCGAATGCCCGAATAGTCCGCTGCGGATCGATGTCCAGGAGAACACCGCCCAAGTCAAAAATGATATTTTTTATACCAACGGGAATCATTTTGCTAAAGTATTAAAAGTTTACCTGAATTTCCAGGGAGCTGTTTATTTTGC